>VGAH01000056.1 GCA_016870945.1 Actinomycetota bacterium
CGCCTCTGCCATGGCCTTGGCCTTAAGGACTCGCTCGTAGTCTTTAGGGAAGACCTTGGTGAAACGAGACTGCGCCTGTTGCCAATCGTCTAGTAACGATTTGGCCAAAGATGAGCCGGTTTCTTCTAAGTGGCGCACGATCAATTTGTGAATGAGCGTTAAGTCTTCTGAGGTGGGTTTAGTAAGCGAAACCATCTCTGGGTTAATAGCTGCTGGGTTGACATCGTAAAGAAATGCCAAACCACCAGACATGCCAGCTGCAAAATTTCTACCAGTTTGGCCCAGAACCACGACTACCCCACCGGTCATGTACTCACACCCATGATCGCCGATTCCTTCGACGACTGCGTGCGCCCCAGAATTCCTAACGGCAAAGCGCTCGCCAACTACCCCACTAAAGAAAGCCTCACCGCCGGTAGCGCCGTAAAGACAAACGTTGCCCGCAATCACGTTGCTTTGAGGCACAAATTTGGCCTGGCGATCTGGTCTAAGAATTACCTGACCACCTGAAAGACCTTTGGCCACGTAATCGTTAGCGTCACCTTCGAGGCGCAGCGTCAGGCCTCTCGGCAAGAAAGCCCCAAAAGATTGGCCAGCCGAGCCGACAAAAGTTAAATCAATGGTGCCCGCTGGAAGCCCCTCACCGCCATATTTGCGTGTTACTTCTGCCCCCAGCAAGGTGCCGACAGTGCGATCGACGTTTCGAATCTCGAACTGCGCTCTTACTGGGTCACCGGTTCTCAAAGCCGGACGAGATATCTCGATCAACTCTCGATCAAGCACCGCGTCAAGGCCATGGTCTTGAAAGCTGGTGCGATGGCGGGGCTGGTTAGGTGAGTAAGACTCAGGTTCAGCCAAGATTTTGCCTAAGTCAAGCCCTTGGGCCTTCCAGTGATCTACTGCGTCTTTGGTGTCGAGTAGATCTACCCGTCCGATTGCTTCGTCTAGGGATCTAAACCCGAGTAAGGCCAACTGCTCTCTTACTTCACGAGCGATGAAACGAAAGAAGTTCTCGACGAACTCAGGCTGCCCACGAAACTTTTCGCGCAGTTCGGGGTTTTGGGTCGCCACACCGACCGGGCAGGTGTCTAGATGACAAACTCTCATGAGCACACAACCCATGACCACTAATGGCGCGGTCGCGAAGCCGTACTCTTCGGCGCCCAATAAAGCAGCGATGATCACATCTCGCCCGGTCTTTAGTTGGCCGTCTGTTTGAACTACCACGCGATCACGCAAGCCGTTGAGCATCAATGTCTGCTGGGTCTCTGCTAAGCCGAGCTCCCATGGGGCGCCAGCGTGCTTTAACGAAGTAAGCGGTGAAGCCCCGGTGCCGCCATCGTGACCAGAGATCAAAACAACGTCAGCCTTCGCTTTGGTCACACCCGCAGCGACTGTGCCTACCCCAACTTCAGCTACTAATTTGACGTGTACTCGCGCTCGATCGTTGGCATTCTTTAAATCGAAAATCAGCTGCTTTAGATCTTCGATGGAATAAATATCGTGGTGCGGCGGCGGCGAAATAAGCCCTACCCCAGGGGTGGAGTACCTGGTCTTGGCAATCCACGGGTAGACCTTGTTGCCGGGGAGTTGACCCCCCTCACCGGGTTTTGCACCCTGGGCCATCTTGATTTGAAGGTCGTCAGCGTTGACTAAGTACTCACTAGTTACCCCGAAGCGCCCACTGGCGACTTGCTTAATTGCTGAGCGCCTGTGATCGCCCTTTTCATCGACAAGGTAACGCTCAGGGTCTTCGCCACCTTCACCAGTGTTGGACTTACCGCCTAAGCGGTTCATTGCTATCGCCAAAGTTTCATGTGCCTCTGCTGATATCGATCCATAAGACATCGCACCAGTAGAAAAACGCTTGATGATGCTTTCTTCACTCTCGACTTCGTCGATTGAGATTGGCTGGTTCACACCCTCACGAATCTTGAAGAGACCACGCAAAGTCATCAAACGTTTCGATTGTTCGTTTACCCGATCGGTGTACTGCTTGAAAATCTCGAATTGGCCAGTCTGGGTCGAATGCTGCAGTCGAAACACGGTTTCAGGGTCGAACAAATGGGGCTCGCCTTCACGGCGCCACTGGTATTCACCACCAGCATTAAGCGATCTGTGGGCAGAAGTGATGCCACTTGGGGGGTACGCGATTCGGTGGCGTAGGGCCACCTCTTCGGCGATCACGTCAAGACCGACACCACCAAGTTGTGAGGGAGTGCCAGTGAAGTATGGCTCGATGATCTCTTCACCGAGGCCGATTGCTTCAAAAATCTGCGCGCCTCGATAAGAGGCCACGGTTGAGACACCCATCTTGCTCATGACTTTCAACACGCCTTTACCGAGTGCCTTGACCAAATTTCTTACCGCAGCGTTTTCGTCCACACCACTTAAAGCACCGCGGCGCACCATGTCTTCGACGGTTTCCATGGCTAGGTAAGGGTTTACGGCCGCAGCTCCGTACCCAATTAGCAAGGCAACGTGATGGACTTCTCGCACGTCGCCGGCTTCGACGAAGAGACTCACCTGAGTGCGCTGGCGGGTTCGCACCAAATGATGATGAACCGCGCCAACTAACAGCAGCGATGGAATGGGCGCCTTCTCGGCTGTGCTGTCGCGGTCAGAAAGAACGATGAACCGCTTACCGTTTGCGATGGCTGAGTCAATTTCGGCACAGATTTCAGCCAATCTCGCTCTTAGGCCTTCACCCCCGTTAGCAACTGGGTACAGACCAGAGATCTTGATCGCGGCGAAGCTCGGGTGGTCACCATCGTCGTTTATATGCACCAACTTGGCTAGTTCGTCGTTATCAATCACCGGGAAGGGCAGCAAGACTTGCTGGCAATGCTCTTGGGTCTCTGACAACAAATTGCCCTCAGCACCAACGAGCGTCGCTAAAGACGTCACGATCTCTTCACGAATGGCGTCTAGCGGCGGGTTCGTCACTTGCGCGAATAGCTGTTGAAAATAATCGAATAACAACCGCGGTCTGTCTGAGAGCGCGGCAATCGGAGTATCGGTGCCCATTGACCCGATGGGTTCGTAACCGTTCTTTGCCATCGGAGCCAAGATCAGGCGCAACTCTTCTTCGGTGTAGCCGAAAGTTTGTTGCCGGCGTGCAACCGACAAAGAAGAGTGGACGACGTGTTCGCGAGGCGGCAAGTCTTCGAGCATCACTATGCCCTCGTCCAACCATTTTTGGTAAGGCCGTCTGGCGGCAAGTTCGGCCTTTACCTCGGAATCTTCGATGATGCGCCCAGCATTGGTGTCGACTAAGAACATCTTGCCCGGCTGCAAGCGCCCCTTGCGCACGATGCTGCTTGGTTCAAGATCGAGCACACCGGCTTCACTTGCGAGCACTACCAACCCGTCGTCTGTCACCCAGAATCTGCCCGGACGAAGCCCGTTTCTATCGAGCACGGCACCAACGACTTCGCCGTCGGTAAACGTCACACACGCCGGGCCGTCCCAAGCTTCAATCAAGGTGGCGTGGTACTCATAAAAGGCGCGTCTCGCCTCGTCCATATCTTTTGAGTTCTCCCACGCTTCAGGAATCATCATCAGCACTGCATGCGGCAGAGATCTACCGCCAAGGTGTAAAAGCTCTAACACCTCGTCAAAGCTGGCAGAGTCACTAACACCGCTGGTGCAAATTGGCAAGATATTTTCGATCTCACCATGAATCGTTTCAGTCGCAAGTAAAGCTTCGCGCGCCCGCATCCAGTTACGGTTACCTTGAACCGTATTGATCTCACCGTTATGGGCAATGAATCTGTACGGGTGTGCCAGAGACCACGCTGGAAAAGTGTTTGTACTAAACCGCGAATGAACTAGCGCCAGACGGGTTCGGTAGCGCTCGTCTGCAAGATCTGGGAAGAAATTGCCGAGTTGGTCGGTGGTGAGCATGCCCTTGTAAACGATCGTGCGAGCCGAAAGAGTCGCGATGTAGAGACCTTTGATGTGCTCGGCACGTTTTCGAAGTGGGTAAACGATGCGATCGACCTCGAGCGCATTAGCGACGGGCGCTTTGGGGGTGAGAAAAACTTGCCAGAAACTCGGCATGGTGCGCCGTGCTTGCTTACCGACACCAGTTGCGTCAATTGGTACTTCACGCCATCCCAAGACCTTGCAACCTTGCAGTTCACATAGATTCTCGAACTCTGACTTGGCGGCGCTAAAGAATGATTCATCTGACTCACCGTCTTTGCCAGCAAACATCATCTGCCCGACTGCATATAAACCCGGTTTAGGCAAATCGAATTTCGTTACCGATCGGAAGAACTCGTCTGGAATCGTGGTGAGTACGCCAGCGCCGTCACCAGAATCAACTTCAGCACCGGATGCCCCTCGGTGATCGAGGTTTCGTAGCGCGGTTAGCCCGAGTTCTAGCAACTCGTGATCGTTTCGCCCCGTCAAAGAGGTGACCATCGCCACCCCGCAGGCATCGTGTTCGCGACTTGGGTGGTACAAACCGACTGCCGGCCCACCCATGGGCTCGAATGGCCAACGCTTGGTCACGATTGGTTACACCTTCTAGAGATTCGCTCCGATCAACGAACCAACAGCATAAGTCAATCCGGCTGCTGCCACACCTAGAAGCATCTGCCTGGTGCCCGAATACCACCAAGACCTCGTGGTGACCCGCGACACAAGTGCGCCAGCGATGAAAAGGCCAACGGCCGAAACGCCAATCAGCCAACCGATGTTGGCGATGTCCAACGATTCGCCAAACGGCAAGGCCGAGACCAGATACGGGAGCAGCGGGACGATCGCGCCGATGCAAAATGCCACGAAAGACGAAATTGCCGCAGCCCACGGCGAAGGAAGGTCACCTACTGAGAAACCGAGCTCTTCTCGCACGTGAACTCGCACTGCTTCGTCAGGATCTTTGGTGAGGGCCGTAGCGACTTCTAAGGCAAGCTTGGGTGAAAGTCCACGAGACTCCCAGAGTCGGGCTAACTCTCGTAGCTCTGCGTCGGGGTTATCTCGTAACTCTTTTCTTTCGACTTCGACTTCTTGGTAAGCCATCTCAACTTGGCTCGACACCGAGACGTACTCACCCACGGCCATTGAGAACGCGCCAGCTAGTAGACCCGCAACGCCGGCCAATATGACTTCTTGCGTACCGGCACCGGCTGCACTCGCACCACCGGCGAAGCCCGCCATCAATGCGAAGTTAGATACCAACCCGTCCATTGCGCCGAATACAGCGGGACGTAGCCAGCCACCCGTTACGTCGCGGTGGGTGTGCCCGACTTCTTTGCTAGTCACGCGTCTTACCAGTCACGGGCGCTTGACCTGCTCTCTAAAGAAGACTGTATCTGGGCCAGGGCGCAACTTAGCGCTTATCAAGATAAATGCCAAAGCACCTAGACCGACCAAAGCGGCGGTTAACACATTTATTCGTAAGCCAAAGACGGTATTGGCTGGGTCGATCCGCAAAGCCTCGACCCAAATACGCCCTAGGCAATAGGTGAAGACATAAAGTGCAAAAGCGCGGCCGTGGCCTAACTTGAATCGCCTATCGGCCCAGACAATGAAGATGGCAACACCTAGGCACCACAAAGACTCATAGAGAAAAGTTGGGTGGAACGTATCGAAACTTTCGAAACCGGTCGGCCGATTTCTAGCATCGATTGCTAGAGCCCACGGTAAATCCGTTGGTCGTCCAAATAATTCTTGATTCGCCCAGTTGCCCCAGCGACCGATCGCTTGGGCTACTGCCAAGCCCGGTGCAAGTGCGTCTGCAAAAGGCGGCAGTGTTACACCGCACCGCCTTGCACCAACCCAGGCTCCGAGCGCACCAAATGCAATCGCACCCCAAATACCTAGACCGCCCTGCCAAATTTTCAAGGCATCAAGCGGGTCACGACCTGGGCCGAAGTACAACTGATAATCGGTTAACACGTGGTAGACGCGCCCACCGATGATTCCAAATGGCACTGCCCAGAAAGCGATATCTAATGTCGCATTGCTCGGGCCACCGCGCTTCACATAACGACGATTAGTGATTATGTAAGCGACGATGATCGCTGCAACCAAGATCAGCGCATAAGCCCTAAACGGGACGGGGCCTAGGTACCAGACCGATTCACTCGGGCTAGGTATTGCCCCCGGGAGCGAGAAGGCTCGCTCGCCTATCAATTTTGCGCTTGAGCCTTAGTAGCTGACTCGATTGCTTTGTCTATCGCGGCCGGGTCGAACAAAACCGAACTGTCGAGTAACTGCTCGTTGTTTAGAAGAGCACTAGGGGTTCCCAAGATGCCACGCTCTTCA
>VGAH01000057.1 GCA_016870945.1 Actinomycetota bacterium
AACGCAGCTACCGCGTTCCACCGTTCGAGTTCACTCTGTGACAAGGCATTGACGACCGTGCTTACCGAATAGAGCACGATGACACCGAGCGAATAGCGCTTGATACGTGCCCCAACCGCACCGCCATCACGCCACATACGCCAGCCAAGCCACGCCACGGCGATAAAAACCACTGAAAACACCCCATAGACAATGCGCAAACTAAGCGGCAGCTCTTCTAGCTGCCCACCTGCGACTCGCGGTAGCACCCAAGCAAAGCCAAGCGCGGCTGAGACAACCAAAATGAAACTCCATGCACAAGCAGCGAATAAGCCAACTAGTGACGCGTTACGAACCCAGCGTTGTCTTTCTGACAAGCTAAACACTTACTGGTTATAGCATCTCGGCCGTGTGGAAGCGCTACATCGCACTTGGTGACTCATTCACCGAAGGGTTAAATGACCCCTTACCTGGGCAGGCCAACTTTGAGTTACTAGACCCTCAAAACCAGAAGTTTCTTGGGTGGGCAGACCGCTTAGCCGTCAAAATGTCCAAGCATTCGCCTGATCTGCTTTATGCGAACTTAGCCGTACGCGGGCGACTCTTGGCTGACGTGATCGATACCCAACTGCCGCAAGCACTCGCTATGAAACCAGATCTGATTTCAATTGGCGCTGGCATAAACGACGCCTTGCGCCCCGCTTGGGATCCAGACCAACTGGCAACGCTTTATGACCAAGGTGTAAAGAAAGCTCGCGAAACCGGCGTGGATGTTCTTCTCGTTGGGTTCGGTGACCCGATATACCGCGGTGCGTACATGGCTTTCATGTCGAATCGTTTCGCTCGACTAAATGCAGACGTATGTGCCATCGCGAGTCGCTACGGCGTGAAACTGCTCAACTTCTGGCCAGCGACCGTCTACTCACATGACTACTTCTGGTCAGAAGATCGCCTGCACCTAAATTCGGCAGGCCATGAGGCAGCCAGTGAGGGTGCGATGCACGCACTCGGTTTTGCTGACAGCACCTGGCTTAGCCCATCGTTTGAGCTACCCCTGCAGAACGATTTACTCGCTCGCGCTGTCGAATCGTCGAAGTGGTTCCGCAAACACGCATTTCCTTGGATGATTCGTCGAGCTCAAGGGCGCTCTTCAGGTGACGGGGTTTCGCCAAAGCGTCCACAATTGACCCCAGTAGACGATCTCGTGGGGGCCACCAAATAACTACCGACAATGAAGTCGCACTAGTAACCGGCCCGACCTCAGGTATAGGTAAAGCCTTCGCGCACTTGCTGGCGTCGAAGGGTTATGACCAAGTGTTGGTCGCCCGTGACAAAGACCGCCTTGATGAGCTAGCCCTAGACCTAACGAACAAATATCGCGTTAACTGTGAAGTCATAGTTGCCGACTTGGCCACCGAAGCAGGTGCCAACCACGTCGCCAAAAGATGTGCCGACGATTCGAAACCGATTTCTGTGCTGGTAAACAACGCTGGCTTTGGTATCAAGACATCATTTGAGAAGACCCCCATCGCCCAAGAAGAAGCCATGCTCAACGTTTTGGTACGAGCGCCAATGCTCTTGACCCACGCAGCACTATCCGTGATGCGCAAAAGAGGCCGCGGGCATTTAGTACACATTGGCAGCGTTGCCGCATGGATCACCAGTGGCACATATAGCGCAGCAAAAGCGTGGCTTACTACTTTTAGTGAATCGCTTTCAGTCGCGTTAGCTGGCACTGGGGTAACCAGCACGGTCGTGGCGCCGGGGTTCGTTAGAACTGAATTTCAGCAACGTGCCGGCATGAAACCTCAAGACGTGCCCAACTGGATGTGGCTTTCAGCTCGACTAGTAGCCCAGCAGGCCTGGCAAGACGTTTTGGCCGGCAAGACGGTAAGTGTGCCGAGCCTGCAATACAAAGTGCTGAGCACCCTTACCCGCGGGCTACCCCGTCCACTCATTCGTCGGGTATCAAAAGACGTGATGCGCTAGTTTTTGTAGATATGAATAACGCGACAGGCAAAACCCCAGCAGGCAATGCAAAGTCAATTCGCGCCAAAGCGATGTCACGACGCCAATTTCTCGGTGGTAGCGCAGGTGTATGCGGCGCAATATTGTTCGCACTTGGCATCGGTGGTGCAGCAAGTGCCGCCACTAACTCGCGCGGTCTTAAGGGTCAAGCCGCGGGAATCACCAAACTTAAAGACGGCAAGCTCGCCGTTGATACCAAGAAGGTCAAATCTTTAGGCAAGGTTGGCGGGGTTGCACCTCTTGGCACCGTCAAAGGTGTGCCTGCTGCGTTGGTAAGAACCGGTGCCAGCACTTACGTCGCTCTTGATTTGCGTTGCACCCACGCTGGCGTCACCGTGAGTCAAGCTGGCAACGAATGGAAGTGCCCTGCCCACGGATCAGTCTTTAAGTTGGACGGGGCCTTCGTCGCCGGGCCAGCCGGTGCGCCATTGCTAAAGGTCGTCACGAGCCGAAAAGGAAATGTCGTCACCGTCGGCTAACCAACCACGATGAGTGAAGTCGAAATTCGCTTTCTTCAGCAGAGCGAAGCCTCTGTCTTAACGCGCCTAGTGCGCGAGACCTACGGCGACACCTACGACGCCGAATGGGTCTACCAGCCTGAAGAGATCGCGGCTCGAATAAAAGACGGGCGCCTTGTCAGCATCGTTGGCGAGTTAGACGGCGAAATAATCGGCCACGTCGCGCTCAGTCGCGAAGAAGACGACGCACCCGTAATGCATTCAGGGGTTGCCATCGTGACCGAAGCGGCACGCGGCCAACACCTTTTCACCCGACTAAAGCAATTTGCGTCTGAGTGGGCCCACCAGCAAAAGATCTTTGGCATATTCAGCGAGGCAACTGCTGCCCACCCTTACAGCCAGAAAGCAAACATTGACCTCGGGGCCCATGAAACCGGCTTTCTGCTCGGGTGGATCCCCGCGAGTGTTTCAAATAACGCGGCGCTGAATACCCAAGACGCGGCTCATCGCCAGTCAGTTGCGCTGTTCTATCTAAAGACAAACCCAGCACACAAACATTCGATATTTGCCCCGGCCCGCTATCAGCCAATCATCAAGAACATCGTCACTAAATCTGGGCTTCGCGGTGAACTTAAACCCGCCCCTGCTAACACCACGATAGATGACCTCACCACATTCACCACCACACATAAAGACGATCACAACTTAAGCATCATCACGGTCGCCCAGCCAGGTCAAGACTTGGTAGCAGCTATCACCGATGAGACCACCAATTTATTCGAAACGTTCAATCGTGACGCCGTCTACCTCGATTTTGTTCTCAGTGACCCGGCAACAGAAATCGTTCTTGACGAACACCTTGACTTATTGCCATTTTCTTTCGCAGGGGTCTTCCCGAATCATCATCTAGACGAAGACGTCTTACGCCTACAGGCCCTACCTAAGGTTGAAATAAAGGCCACCGACATTTCGACCGCGTCAGAACACGGCCAGCAGCTACTCGACTTCGTATTGACAGATCGCGAGCAGAAACTAACTACTTAGAGCGGGCCCCTGCTTTCGGTCTTGCAGCCACGCCCTGATACCGACTAACACAGAAACGCCGATGACAACCGCGGCAATGACGTAAGCCCCAGACTTAACCGCCGGAATATTGGCGGCGTAGTACCCGATCAAAGTAAGCCCAACACCCCATGCCATCGCGCCCACAAAATTGGCAGACAAGAACGCGTAGTAATTCATCTTGCCTACACCTGCAACCAATGGAATCAACACTCTCGCCCACGGAATAAACCTTGCAATCACAACAGCTGACCAACCGAATCTGCGATAGAAACGCTCAGTCCAAACTATGGCCTGTTGGGTGCGTGCACCACCTTTTTTGTCCAAATATGGGCGCCCTGCTCGCCGCCCGATCACGAACCCCACTTGATCGCCAATGAAAGCTGCGATTCCCACACCAACAGCCAACACGGTGATATCTAGATTTTCAGCTCGCGCAGTTACCAAGCCTGCGGCAAAAAGTAGTGAATCACCCGTAATGAACGGGATGAACATGCCAACGAACAAGCCAGTGCCAACAAAAACCAAACCCCAGACCGAGAAGTAAAAAACTAAGGGGCCTAAAGTTTCAAGCCAGCCACCAACTTGCTCACTTACGGTGGCTGCAACGCTCACGTTTGTAAGCCTATGGCTTTACTTCGACTGGTGGCCAAGATTGATCCGAGCAGCACTAGCGGAAACCCAATCAAAATGCCCAGCGTGAGAGGCTCTGAGAGCAAGACCACACCCAACAAAACTGCAACCACTGGATTCAGATAAGTGATTACCACCGTGCGAGACGGCCCAGCTTCAGCGATTAGGCGAAACAACAAGATGAAAGCAATCGATGTGCACAAGAAGCCAAGAACGACTAGTGAAGCCCAAGACACCCACGAGATGTTCACCGCCTGAGCCGGCTCGAATTTCGCCAACGCAGCGGGTGCAAAGATCAAAGCATTTAGTGCCAATGCCACACCAATCACCGCTTCGCTCGGCACCTTCGACAATTTGGTAGCGATGATGATCGGAGCTAGCGCATAACCAACAGCTGCCAAAAGCAGTTGCACGATCGCCCACCAACTGCCCCCTCGAACGTCAAAACCCACTAACACCCCCACACCAACAAAGCCCACGATTAGCCCTACGAATCGCGTGAGCGTCACACGATCGTCGATTCGCAATGCCCATGCCGAAAAGGCACCGATCATCGGCACGGTCGCGATCATGATTGCGGCCAAAGAGCTTGGTACTTGCTGCTCAGCAGCACCTATCAACCAGAACGGCCCGGTTATTTCTAAGGCGGCAAACGCCAACACCCAAACCCAAACACCCTTTAATTTGCGAAGTGATTTCTGATGAATAACGAGGGGGACGATGACTGCCGCACCCAACAATGTGCGAACGAAAACGATTTGTGCTGGTGAAAAATCAACGACAGCGACTTTGATTAGAAGGTAGGGCAAACCCCAAATGATCGAAAGGGCAGCAAATAACCCCCAAGCCCTGCGCGACATAAGACTCTTTTGACCTAGAGACCGACTGCTATTACGCCAACTAGTGCAAGCGATGCAACCAAAACCCAAGCAATCGAACCAACAATCAAAGGTCTAGCACCCACGGCACGAATGGCGACCCACGAGACCCCGACACCGAGTGCCGCGCATCCAAAAGTCAAGAAAACCCGTGAAGCCAGCACGCCAGCGTCCAGCCAACTCTCACTTAACCACCCTGAATTACCTATCACGATCGCCACTAAGAAAAATAAGATGAACGGCGGAAGGAAAGTCCGCCACTTCTTTGACAACGGCAATGCCTTTGCTTGAGCCTCTGTGCTCTTGCCAGCTAACCAAGCCACTAACAACACGACAAAGACCAGCATCAAGACACGTGTCAGCTTTACGACTATTGCCGCGTCCAAGGCGGCAGGGCCAATTACTGAGGCAGTTGCCACGACTTGCGCCACATCGTGCACGCCAGCACCCACCCACGAACCTGCAGTCACTTCATTAAGCGACAAAGCACCAGCAACGGCAGGAAACACCGCAATCGATAGCGTGCCAAATAACGCGACTAAAGCCACCGCATAAGAAACCTGCGCTTTGTTAGCCCGAGCAACTGGGCTTACCGCAGCTACCGCCGTCACCCCACAAATGGCAAAGCCAGCGCCGATGATCAATCGAAGAGGTTCATCGACTTTGAAAATTCGCCCAAGA
>VGAH01000058.1 GCA_016870945.1 Actinomycetota bacterium
ATTTCAGCAGCATTCATGCCCCTTGGGGTAATCACTTTCATCGTTGTGTTTGGGTGGTCGGTGATTCGCGCGGCCAAAGGCGACATAAAGTGGAAGGGTCGCACAGTGAGTACCAAAACATGAGTCTGCCACCAATCATTTTGCCCGGGTGGGCAATCGGTCTTCTCAATGTCGTCATTTGGGTCGGGTGGATCACAATTTGTGGCTACCTAGCACACAAGATCCCGACGCGATGGCTAGACCACGACACATGGCTTACACGCACCAAACGTTTTGAGTCGAATGGTCGTTTCTATTCTCATACGTTAAGGATTCATCGGTGGAAAGACCGACTGCCTGAGCTAGGTGCGGTGTTCCCGGGTGGTTTTGCCAAGCGTTCGGTATCACAAGGTGAAAAGAACGTGATGAGCAGATTCGTGATCGAGACCAGGCGAGCTGAATACGCACACCTTGCGATGATGGGCGCGTTTCCCGTGACTTTGCTTTATAACCCCTTATGGGCGGACGGGGTCAACCTCGCATTCGCACTAGTTGCGAATCTGCCATGCCTACTCGTTCAGCGATACAACCGCATCAGACTCCAGCGGGTACTCAGCGTGAGCTAGGTTCACGACCTCATTTACGTCAGAAACACCGCGCGCCTTTAGCTCTTGCGCCAGCTCTTGGCTCACGCGCGCAGGGGCGTTTGGGTCAGAAAACACCCAAGTTCCAACACTTATCGCGTTGGCCCCCGCAGCCAAAAACGTGAGAGCGTCTTGGCCGCTGGTGACCCCGCCAACCCCGATTATCGGGATCTTGGGCAACGCAGCTCGAACTTGATGAATACATCGAAGCGCTATCGGTCTTATCGCGGGGCCAGACAAACCGCCAGTCACGGCAGATAAAACTGGGCGAAGCGTCTTTGGGTCGATTGCAAGACCTAAAACGGTATTGATGAGCGTCAGCCCGTCGGCACCTGCGTCAACGACCGCATGGGCAATTTCGACGATGTCAGTTACATCTGGTGACAGTTTGGCAAATATAGGCAAATCAAAAGGGGCGCTTCTACGAACAGCTTCAATGACTTTCGCTGCCGGTTCTGGGTAGCACGCGAATACATGGTCTCTGTCGTCGTGATTAGGGCAACTGATATTTACTTCCAAAGCCACGACCCCTGGCGCAGATCGCAGACGTCTCGTTAGTTCGGCGTACTCGTGGACGTGGGTGCCTGCAATCGAGGCAATCGTCGGAACGCCTCTCTCAGCCAACCAAACTAGATCTTCGTTTATGAATCGATCAATTCCCGGGCCTTGCAAACCAATGCTGTTGAGCATTCCAGAAGGGGTTTCAGCCATTCGTGGTGTTGGGCGACCTTGTCGGGGCTCTAACATGATGCTTTTCGTGATCATCGCGCCCAACGTCGTGATGTCAAAGATTCGATCAAGTTCTCGCCCCGACGCGGCACACCCAGACGCAGTAAGCACCGGGTTGGTCAAGACCAAGCCCCCGAGGTCAACCGCCATGTTTACTTTCATGATTGAGCCGCCTTCATAAGTGCCACGCAACTTGCTCACAGGCAAAGACCGGGCCCGCCACACACGCTCGTACTAATCGCGGCACTTCGTCATCACCCTTAATCGGCAACACGCAAGTCATGCAAACACCGAAACCGCAAGCCATGGCCTCTTCAACGGCCACCTGGCACGCAACCTCTGCATCAACGGCAAGTTCAGATATTGCTGCCAGCATGCCCATCGGGCCACACGCGTAAATTGCTTTGGCGTCGAAACGATTGATTGAATCTACTAACACATCGGTGACTCGCCCGGTCACACCTAACGTGCCATCTTCGGTGACTAGCGTCGTCGAATTAGCAGCACGTCTTGATTCCAATATTCCAAAAACTTTGTCAGCGGTGGCACCGCCGAGAATCATTTCTATTCGACAGCCTCGCGCTGCTAATACTTTTGCCAAAAAGAACAATGGTGCCGAGCCGTATCCGCCGCCAACCAAAACGCACGAGACGGGCTCACGCGGAACCTTGAACCCCTGACCGAGGGGGCCTGAAACGTTCACTTTGTCATAGCGCCTTCGCTGGGCCAGCCACTGCGTACCACCGCCGTGCGGTGCCACCACCACATCGATAGTCCCGCCTTGTCCGCCCGTTGATGTGACATCGTGAATGCTGAATGCACGACGAAGAATCAGCCCGGTGCCCACTTCACCCACAGAACAGGTGACGAACTGGCCAGGCTTTGCAGCCGCGGCAATTTGGTTGGCTGACAGCGTGAGCACGGTGTAAGCACCGGCCCTGCGAGTGGCAAGCACTTCAGCGTCAATTTGATGGATCCGGTTCTTGCCCAACGAGGCACTTGGGGTGTTCACGAAATCACCTTGAGCCCGAACTCAACAGCCCGACCTCAGCGATGTGAGCCTGAATAGAGCGGACGGGTAAAGGCCCCTCGGCCTGAGCAGCTATGCCCGAAACTGCCGCTTGAAACCCTCGAAGGGTGGTTACGTAGGCGACACCTCTCGAAGACGCAGCTGAGCGAATCTCATACCCATCACCTCGGGCCTTCTGCCCCATAGGGGTGTTGATGACCAGATCAACAAGGCCTTGCTCGATGACATCGACCGACGAAACATGCTTGGGGTCTTTCTCTCGAAACTTCGAAACGATTTGCACGTCGAGATCGTTCTTCGCCATGAAATCAGCTGTGCCCACCGTGCAGAAAACTTCAAAACCCAGACTTTTAAGTCTCTTAACTTCTGCCACGCCAGCCGCTTTGTCTTTGTCTGCTAGAGAAACCAAAGCCGCCCCCTTACTTGGCAACCCTTCACCGTTAACCCCGGCCTGGGCCTTCGCGAAAGCCGATGCGAAATCTTTTGCCAGGCCCATAACTTCACCGGTTGATTTCATCTCCGGGCCCAATGTGGTGTCCACGCCTGCAAATCGATTAAACGGCAGCACTGCTTCTTTGACTGAGATTGGCATCGTTTTCGGCAGTGTCGAACCGTCACCGCGCTGAGGCAGTAGACCTTCTTCTCTTAACTCTTTTATGGACGAGCCAGCCATGATTCGCGCGGCAGCCCGAGCTAAGGCGACCCCGGTCGCTTTCGAAACGAATGGAACCGTGCGAGAAGCCCTCGGGTTTGCCTCTAGCACAAAAAGTTGCGAGTTGCTGCGCGCAAATTGCACGTTGATCAAACCTCGAACCCCTAGAGCTTGAGCTAAGCGTGTGGTCGCACGAACCATCTCTTCAATCTCTGAATCTGAAGCTGACACAGGCGGCAGTGCGCAGGCTGAATCACCCGAGTGAACGCCCGCCTCTTCAACATGCTCCATCACGCCGCCGATATAGACTTCGACCCCGTCAAAAAGCGCGTCAATGTCATATTCGATTGCTGACTCTAAAAATTTATCTACCAAGACAGGTGAGTTGGGGTCGAGCGAGGTGGCACGTGCCAGATAGTTCTCAAGCTCTGCATCGTCATAGGCAATTTCCATACCGCGGCCGCCAAGTACATAAGAAGGGCGTAGCAAAACGGGGTACTCGATTCGTTGTGCTACTTGTTTTGCTTGAGTCAAAGTCGAAGCCATTCCGTAGTCGGGGGCGAGCAACTTTGCCTCATCGAGTACCCGTGCGAATTCGCCTCGGTCTTCGGCTCGGTTGATTGCCTCTGGTGAAGTACCCAAGATCGGTACTCCCTCACTTGCCAGGGTTCGTGCAAGTTTGAGCGGGGTTTGACCACCCATAGCCACGATGACCCCAATTACCTCACCAGCTTTACTTTCAGCCGCTATCACCTCTAGCACGTCTTCGACGGTAAGCGGCTCGAAATAAAGACGATCAGAGGTGTCGTAATCAGTCGAGACCGTCTCAGGGTTGCAATTGACCATGACTGTTTCGAACCCGGCAGAGCTAAGGGCTTGAACTGCGTGCACGCACGAGTAATCGAATTCGACCCCTTGGCCAATTCGATTTGGTCCTGAGCCTAAAACGATTATCTTCTTCAAGTTCGAAGGCTCAGACTCGTCTTCTTGATCATACGTCGAATAGAGGTAAGGGGTCTTCGAAGGGAACTCACCTGCACACGTATCTACTGTTTTGTAGACGGGCCGAACACCTTCAAGGTGGCGCAACGCACGCACCCGATCGGCTGACCACCCCCAGATTCCCCCAATTTGTTCGTCCGAAAATCCACGTCGCTTGGCGGTTTTGAGCGCCCTTAGCACCGTGGCTGATGCGGTTTCAGGGTCTGTGGGAACCAACGGCGCTGCCGCCTTTAGTTGTGAGGCTGTTTCGTTGATCAATGCAATTTGATCGAGAAACCATGGGTCGATACCTGTTGCCTCAGACAACTCATCGATGCTTGCGCCCGCTAGCAGCGCTTGTTGAACCACCCGAATTCGACCCTCACGTGGTGAAGAAGCGGCCCGCGTTAGCTCACCCGCACTTAAACCCGGAGTATCGAACTCAAAACTCGAACCCTCAGACTCAAGGCTACGAAGCGCCTTCTGCAACGCCTCGGTGAAACTACGCCCGAAAGCCATAGCCTCGCCGACACTTTTCATGTGCGTGGTCAACGTCGGATCTGCCTCAGGGAATTTCTCGAATGCAAACCGTGGCACTTTCACCACTACGTAATCAAGTGTTGGCTCGAAGGCAGCTTTGGTAGTGCCAGTGATGTCGTTGTAGACCTCATCTAACGTGTAACCGAGAGCGACTTTGGCTGCCAACTTCGCAATCGGAAATCCAGTGGCTTTCGATGCGAGGGCAGAAGACCTTGAGACTCGTGGATTTAACTCAATGACGACCATGCGCCCCGTCTTTGGATTGACGGCGAATTGAATGTTGCATCCGCCTGTGTCCACCCCTACCGCACGAATCACCGCTATGCCGACATCGCGCATGTGCTGGTACTCACGATCAGTCAAAGTCATGGGTGGAGCCACCGTTATTGAGTCACCTGTGTGAACACCCATGGGGTCGAAGTTCTCGATGCCACAAATCACCACCACGTTGTCGGCTTTGTCTCGCATCAGCTCAAGCTCGAATTCCTTCCAGCCGATGACACTTTCTTCGACCAGAACTTCAGTCGTGGGTGAGAGGGCTAAGCCCCTACCCGCGATTCGAACAAGGTCTTGCCTGTCATAGGCGATACCTGAGCCAGCGCCACCCATAGTGAAAGATGGACGAATAACCACGGGGAACCCGAATTTTTCCGCTGCTTTTTCGCACTCAGTTAATGAATGACAAACTTCGCTTCGACAGACTTCAGCACCCACGGATTCGACGACTTCGCGAAACTTCTCTCGAGACTCGCCTGCCCGAATTGCAGAAATCGAAGCACCAATGAGTTGAACGCCGTACTTATCGAAGACACCAGCTTCGTTTAGGGCCATGGCGGCGTTTAAGGCCGTTTGGCCACCGAGGGTGGCCAACACTGCGTCAGGTCGCTCAATCTGAATTATCTGCTCGATTACTTCACTGGTTATCGGCTCAATGTAGGTAGCGTCAGCCATCTCTGGGTCGGTCATGATCGTTGCCGGATT
>VGAH01000059.1 GCA_016870945.1 Actinomycetota bacterium
TCACACCAAGGTGTTCTGCCAACGCTGGGTAAGTGACAGGCAACGACTCCTTCGATTGCGTCAGCTCGAAGGTGACAGACAAAACCGCGTGTGACTGCGTACTCACTTTCAGGCGGCTGGTTCGATAACCGAATTGCCAATTCGTCTTTGACCAATTCATGACCTCGCCACTGCTGCGATCAAGAACTTCTGAATCGACCAAGACATCGCTCACGTCTGACCCGTAGGCGCCAACGTTTTGGATCGGCGTTGCCCCGACGCTGCCTGGAATACCGGCCAGAAACTCCAACCCCGACAGGCCCCTATTAATCGTCAAATCAACCAAGTGCGACCAATCAACCCCAGCAGCCACCTTCACCCGCACTTGCTGCGCACCGGGCGCAGAAACTTCTTCTACCCCCGAAGTTCTCACCAAAATTACCTGCCCGTTAAAGCCAGAATCCGAAACCACCACGTTGCTACCGCCAGCCAAAATCAACGCCTCCTGGTCTTTGGTCGCTAACTCAATTAGCTGACCCCGATCAGTCGCTACAGAGACACTTCGCGCGGGGCCACCAACGCGTAACGTCGTAAGTTCTGACAAGTTCGTCATGACCTAGGTGCCAAGATTTCAGTCTTTCCCCTAAACCGTTTCAGCAATCGCATGTAGTTGACCTTTGATTGCTCGTCACGATACGTCGAATCAGTGTCGTGGTAGCCGCGATGCCTTCGCTGTTCTACGGGCAAGTCGTCGCCGACAGAGAACAACCTGCCCCCCGCCTCTCGAAGGGCCAATGACCACTCCATATCGGCGTTTCGATAGAAGATTGCCTTCTCATTCGGTGGGGTGTTCAACGCGGCTTCACGGCGCACCAGCATCAGATACCCGAGCAATGCATCAACCTCGCCAGCAGGCGCGTCTTCAAACTCGTACCAATTCTTATCAAGTGCGACGTTTACGCCCCGCCAGCCGGTTGCCACTGCCCCAGAAGTCTCAGCCAATTCGACCAAAGGCGAGATGGCATCGCCCAACAAGACGCTTGAAACATCCATCGTCAAGTAATACGGGCTCTGATTTAAAGAAATCAATTCGCGCTGAGCCGCGCCCCAACCCACTGCACCTAGTTCATATAACTGGACGGGGTCGAATCGTTTAGCGATTTGGCGCATTTTCTCGGCAACCTCTGGCGACTCACCCGTGTAAGCCACGTCAACCGAAACACCACCATGTACGTGAGAGAACACACCCTCAAGACAAACTTCGAGATCTTCAGGCCAACCGCCGATTACCAGCCCCACCTGAATTTGTGCTTCAGGCAATCGCGACGCCGACCCGTCCTCTACCTAGAACTTTGACGCCGTGACAACGAACGTCAACATCGAGCGTTACTTGCCCAGCATCTACTTCGGCAACGGTGGCCGTTATGTCTAAACGTGCACCTGAGTCATCATCGGGGACGGCCACTGGTGCCGTGAATCGGTTGCTACAAAAGGTGATCAGCGCCGGGTCACCCGCCCAATCGCTGACCATTCGCACTGCAAGCCCCATGGTGAACATTCCGTGTGCAATCACGCCAGACAGACCCACTGAACGAGCGATGCGATCACTCCAGTGAATGGGGTTCAGGTCACCCGATGCACCCGCGTACGCCACTAGATCTTGGCGACGAACTTGATAACTCACGTTTACCACCGTGTCGCCTACCTGTAGAGACGAGAACCGGCTGGTCACGAGACCGCCCCCGCAGCGCCTGCCACGATCGTCGAACTTAAGGTCGCCACTAACTCACCGCCTGCATCTTTTACTTCAGTAGCTAATGAATAGAAGGTCGCGTCACCTCGCTCACGTTTGTCCTCGATCGAAGTTTCTGAGACAAGCTCGTCACCAGCGATGACCGGACGGTGCAAATCGAACCCTTGCTCTCCGTGGAGTATTTGCGAAATGTCGAGACCAACGTCGGGTGATGAAAGAAAACGCTCTAGTTCGAACAACTGAAGTGATGTCAAAAACGTGGGTGGGGCCACTAGGTCTTGATAGCCGGCGGCCTTTGCTGCTTCGACGCTATGACAAACCGGGTTGCGCTCACCCAAAGCGTTTGCGAATTCGCGAATCTTTTCTCGACTGACTCGAAACGGCTCTTGCGCGCTAGAGACTGCCATCGGCATCTCCCCCTTGACGGGGCGAGTCGGCCCCGTGCCTCACGCGCAAGTAAACCCGCACGAATTCTCGGTAGCGGGGGCGGGACTCGAACCCGCGCGCAGCGATTATGAGCCGCTTGCTCTAACCACCTGAGCTACCCCGCCCTGCCAGATCGCCGAAGCAAATCTCGCCGAGCCCCAATACGGAATCGAACCGTAGACCTTCTCCTTACCATGGAGACGCTCTGCCGACTGAGCTATTGGGGCATTTGATAGACATCGAGTGCAGGCGCACTTACGTCTAACGTGGGCTTAAAGATACCCGACAGGAGATTGAGCAAAAGTGGACGAAAAGGACTTAACGAACAAGTTGGTGGTGGTCACTGGCGCGAACTCCGGCATCGGCCTAACTGCGAGCGCTCAGTTCGCCAAGCGCGGGGCGCGCGTAATCATGGCCACCAGAAACCCACAGCGCGGCGAGTACGCCAAGACCACCGTGCAGGCCCAAACCGGGTCGCAGCAACTTGAAGTAATGCAGCTAGACCTCGCGTCATTTGACTCAATCGAAGAGTTCGCGAACCAGCTTGGCTCTGAACCAATTGACATCCTTGTAAACAACGCGGGCATCATGGCCGTGCCATATGCCACCACTGTCGAAGGTTTTGAATCACAGATGGGCACCAATCACTTAGGCCACGCTCTACTAACTGCAAAACTCTTGCCCAACTTGCTTAAGGCCCCGGCACCCCGGGTGGTAACGGTGACTTCATTTGCCCATCAAGGTGGCAATCTCAGCAAGGGCGACCGCGCTGAATTGATCCGCGAGGCAAACTCATACGCACCATGGCCTGTCTATTGGAATTCCAAACTCGCGAACCTGCTATTTGCACGCCGCCTAGACGCCATTGCCAAAGCCAATGGCTGGCCGCTGATATCGGTGGCCGCTCACCCTGGGTACGCGAACACGAACTTGGTTTACGTAGCACCAAGTCAAAAGAACGGTTTTGGAAGGGCTTCAGGCCTCGCCGTAGCCAAGTTGATGAACAACACCCTCGCACAAAGTGCCGAAGCAGGCGCCTGGCCAACGGTTATGGCTGCAACCGATGAAGGCCTAAAGGGTGGCGAACTAATCGGCCCAACGGGGTTCATGCAAACCCGCGGCAAGCCAGGGGTCGTCAAGTCGTCCAAAAAGGGCAACGATCCACAACTGGCAGAACGAGTAATGACAACGACCGAAGAACTGATCGGAACTAAGGTTGCCTGACCCCCATGGCTGATAACAGTTTTGACGTTGTCAGCAAAGTCGATCGACAAGAAGCCGATAACGCCCTTAATCAGGCAAATAAGGAGCTTTCGCAAAGATTCGACTTCAAAGGCACTGAGTCAAAAGTCGCATGGGTTGGCGAAGTGGGGTTTGAAATTCGGTCGAGCACCGAAGACCGAGTTAAAGCTGCGCTCGACGTATTTCAGGGCAAGCTGATCAAGCGAGGTATTTCTTTGAAATCCCTAAAAGCCTCAGACCCCGAAACGTCAGGTAAGGAATACGTAATCAAATGCCAACTGCTACAAGGGATAAACCAAGAACAGGCAAAAAAACTCGGGAAGCTAATTCGTGACGAGGGTCCCAAGAGCGTGAAGACTCAAGTTATGGGCGATGAGTTAAGAGTTAGTTCAAAGTCACGAGACGACTTGCAATCGGTACAGGCCCTAATTCGCAGCGCTGAATTGGATTTTGCAACTCAGTTCGTCAACTACCGATAACCATTCAGTGGCAGGTGTTGGATTCGAACCAACGTAGGATAAACCGGCGGTTTTACAGACCGCTCCCTTTGGCCGCTCGGGCAACCTGCCTAACGTGACGAATCTAGTCAATAGCAAGTTTCGAGTTGGTCTCGCCTTCGGTGTAACTGCTTACTTCATCTGGGGGCTTTTCCCTCTTTTTTGGTCGATTCTTGAGCCGGCAGGTGCTGTAGAAATCGTCTCGCATCGAATCGTTTGGTCGATGCTTTTCTTGCTGGCTCTAGTAACGATCAGCCGAAGCTGGCACAAAGTGCGATCAATTTTCGGCTCAAAGAAGAAAGCGCTTCTACTAGCAGCCGCGGCCGTCTTCATCACGGCAAATTGGGTCACCTACATATGGGCGGTCGTCAACGAAAGGGTCGTTGACACCTCTTTTGGCTACTTCATGAACCCACTGGTATCAGTGCTTCTTGGCGTCCTGGTGTTGCGAGAAAGATTGCGAATCAGCCAGTGGGCAGCAGTTGGCATCGCCGCCGTCGGGGTTGCCATCATCACCCTAGGTGTGGGCTCGGTGCCTGTGGTGGGGCTCATCTTGGCCTTTTCGTTCGGGTTCTACGGCTTAATCAGAAAGATCGCAGACGTGGACGCGGTTACTGCGCAAATGGTAGAGACCCTCTATCTGACACCTTTTGCGTTAGGTGCGTTCTACTTGATAGCGCAAGACGGCCAATTGGCGTTTGGAACCTCAGGTGCTGGTAAATCGTTTCTGTTGGCTTTGGCCGGTGTGGTGACGGTGGTTCCCTTACTCGCATTTGGGGCCGCCGTAATTCGCATTCCTCTTTCGACCATGGGGATCTTGCAATACATCACGCCCACAATGGCACTGATAATCGGCGTCGTTTTGTTCAAAGAGCAAATGCCATTGGCTCGATGGCTCGGGTTCGCAGCTGTCTGGGTCGCCCTAATCATCTTTACGGTTGATGCGTTAAGGAACAATCAAAACAATCAAAAGGCCTCAATTGACCCGGGCGCGCACCCCATCACATAGCGCAACTAGAGCCTCTTTTGCCGGGCAGTCGGGCAATGAAGCCAAGTCGTTACGTGCCTGCCCCAGCCAGTTGTCCATAACCTCACGTGCTTGAGTAATGAACTCAGAATCGGCGAGCAGTTTCAAAGTCTCGTTATGTTCTTTTTCAGATCGATCTTTATTGGCTAGAAGCTCTCGAAGCTTCGATGAGCCGCCATCTTTTGAACTCAACGCCAGCAAAACCGGCAAAGTGGCTACCGATGCCTTTAAATCTTTGCCTACTTCTTTTCCGAAAATGTTTTCGTCTGCCGTTACGTCAAGCAAGTCATCTGAAAGCTGAAAGGCAACGCCAAATCGTTCACCGAAGCTGGTCAAAGACTCAGCCACGTGTGGGGGTGCCCCTGCGAGAGTGGCACCGAAATGCGTTGCCGCTGCTATCAAAGACCCGGTCTTGTCGGCGAGTACTTCTAAGTAATGCGAAACCTGGTCTGCGTCGTCGGGGGCTCCAGAAATCTCCATGATTTGTCCGGTCACCATTCGCTCGAACGTCTTGGCCTGAAAACGAACTGGCTCTGGGCCCAACTCGGCTAGAAGTGCCGAAGCGCGCGCAAATAGAAAATCCCCAGTC
>VGAH01000060.1 GCA_016870945.1 Actinomycetota bacterium
ACAGCAAGGCGATGAACTGGGCCGAGATAAAACGCTGCTTCGAAGAAAGCTGCATAAGTGATTTACGAATCCACGGGTAGTAGTGGTCATCACCTGAGCGCAAGAAGACCACGGCCTCAGCGCCGATCAGGCCGTTCTTGGTTCCACCGAACGAGAGCAAATCAGCCCCAGTCTTGACGGTGATCTCGCCCAAATTGACGCCAAGATGCGCTGCTGCGTTGCTGATTCGCGCCCCGTCAATGTGCAGCAGGCCGCCGAGTTCATGAACACAGGCAGCCAGCGCAGCAAGTTCTGAAACTTGGTAGACGGTTCCTAGCTCAGTTGATTGGGTCACTGACACCACGTGTGGCTGCGAGGCGTGCTCGTCACCGATGCGACGCCACACATTCGTAACGTGCTCGGGCGTGAGTTTGGCGTCATCAGTTGGTACGTCAATTAGTTTTACCCCGGCAATTCGCTCGGGCGCGCCACCCTCATCATTGTTCAAGTGTGATTGCGTAGCGCACACCACTGCAGAACCTGGGTGAAGAAAGCTCACTAGCCCCGTGACGTTGGCCCCCGTTCCATTGAAAACAAAGAACGATTCGACTTCGCTGCCCAACGCTTTAGAAATGAGTTCGCGCGCTTGTTCAGACCATTCGTCAGCACCGTAGGCCGGTGCCTCACCTACATTTGCCCCGACTAAAGCCTCAATTACTTCGGGGTGTGCGGGGGCATAGTTGTCACTTGCGAACGATTTGATTTGACTCGCCATGGGGACGCATAAGTCTATGTGCACTCAATTACGCTCTATTCATGACAGCAGTGATGGCAACGAAATTTGATGCCGACGACCCAGTAGCAGCACTCGGTATCGGTGATGCGCCTTCGTTTGCCCCACCGTCAGGTTGGGTCAAGGTGCACCCACTTGCAGGAAGCATCAACCACCACGACCTTTGGTCGCTTCGCGGTGTCGGTCTAACAGCAGAACAGTTGCCGATGGTGCTCGGCACTGATGCGGCCGCAAAGACTGAAAGTGGCGAGCGCGCGTTGATCTACCCGGTGATCATCGAAAGTTCGAGCCTTGAGTTGGGGGCAAGCGGGGTTAGTTTGCTTAGCGAGAAATATCCCGGCACTTTCGCAGACGAACTCTGGGTACCGCCAATGAATCTCGTCCCCTTACCCCATGAAATCTCGGATGAAGAAGCAGGCTGCTTGTCTACGGCTTGGTTAACGGCCTATCGAATGCTTACTACTCAAGCGAACTTGCTCCCCGGCCAGACCGTCTTGATTCAAGGCGCAGGTGGCGGGGTTAGTAACGCAGCAATTACTTTGGCTAAGGCGTTAGGGGCGAGAGTCTGGGTTACCAGTCGTTCGCCCGAAAAGCGACTGCGCGCCCAACAAATTGGTGCGGACTCGACATTCGAACCCAATGTGCGATTACCTGATTTCGCCGACGTCGTAATCGAGACGGTTGGCGAAGCGACTTGGGCCCATTCGCTCAAAGCAGTAAAGACCGGTGGCGTGATCGTTGTTAGCGGTGCTACTAGCGGGTCTGAACCACCCGCAGACCTTCGTCGCGTGTTCCGCCGACAAATTCGTATTCAAGGCTCAAGCATGGGCACGCGCGCTGAAATGGCTGACCTAGTTGAACTTCTGATTCGCACTGGCGCACGCCCAGTGATTGCCGCGACTTACCCACGGTCGGCAGCCCGAGAGGCTTTCACCAAGTTCGTCGCTGGTGATTTTTTCGGAAAAATAGTGCTTACTGCAGGTTAAGCGAAGACGCTCTCAATCAATGCTTTTTGTTCTTCATCATGCGCGTGATGTGAGCCGGTGGCAGGTGCCGCTGAGGCCGGGCGCGCTCTAAAACTCAATGCCAGGTTCAAGTGTTGTGGTAACTCAGCGGCGAGGTAAGGCCAAGCACCCTGGTTGGCAGGTTCATCTTGAACCCAAACGACTTCTTGAAGATTCGGGTAGGTAGCTAGCGCGCTCTTTAGCTCAGCCGCAGGCAGCGGGTAGAAGCGTTCAAGGCGGACGAGGGCAACATCTTTTAGGCCTCTCGAGGCGATTTGTGCAGAGACTTCATAAGTGATTTTGCCGCTCGCAAGTAAGACTTTCTTGACTGACTTGTTGTCACTGACCCCGTCCATCAAGACTGGCTCGAACTTTCCTGTTACGAAGGCGCTGACTGGGCTTACTGCCGCCTTCGCACGCAAGAGTGACTTAGGTGTGAACACGACCAGCGGCCTGCGATTGGGGTTAAGCGCTTGGGCTCTAAGTAAATGAAAATAAGAAGCAGGCGTTGAGGGTTGCGAAACGATCATGTTGTCTTGTGAACAAAGCGAGAGGAATCTCTCGATTCTCCCGGACGAGTGGTCAGGGCCTTGGCCCTCCATCCCATGGGGTAGTAACAAAGTTACGCCCGATCTCTGGTTCCATTTTTGTTGCCCAGAACTTACGAATTCGTCCAAAATGGTTTGAGCACCGTTTACGAAGTCACCGAATTGGGCCTCCCAGATCACTAGCGCCTCGGGCCACATGATCGAGTACCCATATTCGAAACCAACGGCTGCAAATTCACTCAGAGGTGAGTCGAATGCATAGAAGCGAGCGTTATCTTTGATCAATACTTTGAGTGGCTTATAGCCCTCACCGGTCTTGTAATCAACGATGACGCAGTGGCGGTGGCCGAAAGTGCCTCTGCGTACGTCTTGACCAGTGAGGCGAACCGTTTTGCCCTCATTTAATAGCGAGCCAATGGCTAGCGCCTCACCCATAGCCCAGTCGATCGTGTCGTCTTTGACCATTTGCCCACGACGTTCTAACTGGGGCTTAAGACGTGGGTGCACCGTGAATCCATCGCGAAGGTTAAGTTGGCTTGCAACTACCTGGTCAACCACACCTTGATCAATGTTGGTCATGATTGGCGTCTCTGGGGCGTTACTGCGTGATGGCGGCGTTAAGGCACCCGCGTGAGCTTGCGTGGGTGCATCCGTGTGAGTTTCTGCGAATACTTGTTCGAGACGCCGCTGGTAGTCAGCCAATGCCTGTTCAGCTTCGTCAACGGTGATGTCGTTTCGTCCGATCAATGACTCGGTGTAGAGCTTACGTACACCCTTACGCGCTTCGACTAGTTCATAAAGCTTCGGTTGCGTTAGCGAGGGGTCGTCAGCCTCGTTGTGGCCCCTTCGGCGATACGCAATCAAATCGATTACAACATCTTGACCAAACTTCTGTCGGTACGCGAAAGCCAGACGCGACACATAATCAACTGCTTCTGGGTCATCACCGTTTACGTGAAATACCGGCACCTGAAACCCAAGTGCGACATCTGATGCATATTCGGTCGAGCGACCATCTTGCGGTGCAGTGGTGAATCCAATTTGGTTATTAAGAATCAAGTGGATTGTTCCACCGGTGTGATACCCGCGAAGTTGCGAGAGGTTCAAAGTTTCGGCAACCACACCTTGACCGGCGAAAGCTGCGTCACCGTGGATCAATATCGGCAGAACCTGGGTTGTGGAATCTCGACCCAGCTGGTCTTGACGTGCTCTTGCGAT
Source organism: Actinomycetota bacterium (assembly GCA_016870945.1). Lineage (GTDB taxonomy): Bacteria > Actinomycetota > Actinomycetes > S36-B12 > UBA5976 > VGAH01. Next base: position 3,543 of record VGAH01000060.1, read on the forward strand.
ACCAACTAGGACGGGGTCGACGGCCTCTAGATGTGAAGGGTTAGCGGCTAGGTAAACACCCACCGTTGAACCGTCTGGCGAGGTGTATTTGCCATCGGTGCCTAGGTGGTACTTGACGTCCCCTGAGCCCTGCACTGAATCACCAAACGACATGTCTTCGAATTCGCGAAATACCTGGGCATAGGACTTACCGGCGATGTTGACCAAGACATTCAATCGACCACGATGAGACATACCGATACACACTTCGTTTAAGAACGCACCTGCCGCCTCGATCATGATGGCATCAAGCGAGACCATTATCGACTCGCTACCTTCGAGTGAGAATCTCTTTTGCCCTACGAACTTCGTTTGTAAGAAGTTCTCGAAGGCTTCGGCGGCATTGAGTTTTCGCAGAATTTGTAGTTGTTGGTCACGCGTTGGCCTGTTACGCCCTTGCTCTAACTCAGTTTGAATCCAATTACGTCGCTCGGGGTCGTTGATGTGCATGTACTGCACCCCAACACTGCTCGAATATGTGTCTCGGAGTTGATCCAAAATGTCACGCAACAACATGAAAGGCTTGTCACCAAAACCCCCCGTAGGGAACTCTCGATCGAGATCCCACATAGAAAGACCGTGGTTGGCCATGGTTAAGTCCGGTGCGGTGCGCTGCTTATAGACCAGCGGGTCAACATCTGCGATCAAGTGGCCTCTAGCTCGATATGAGTTGATGAGTGCCTGTACTCGCGCGACCTTATTGATGTCGTCGTCGTGGTCGATTGCGACGTCTTGAGCCCACAAATATGGCTTGTAAGGAATCTTCAGCGATGCAAATACGTCAATGTAGAAGTTGTCTTTGCCTAGCAGCAGTTCGGCGATGCGCTTTAAGAACTCACCAGATTGCGCGCCTTGGATTATTCGATGGTCGTAGGTCGAGGTAAGGGTCAAAGTCTTCGAGATACCGGCTTGCGCGCGCACGTATTGCGCAGCCCCCTGCCACTCGGCGGGGTACTCAAGTGCACCAACGCCGACGATCGCACCTTGATTGATCATCAATCTCGGAACCGAGTGCTCGGTGCCGATGGTGCCGGGGTTTGTAACGCTTATGGTCGTCGCAGCAAAGTCATCAGGTGAAAGCTGTTGATTTCGAGCCTTACGAACTAGATCGTCATAACTTGCCCAAAATTGCGCGAAATCCATATCTTGGGCGTTTTTGATTGCTGGCACGAGTAGTTGTCGCGTTCCATCGGGTTTGGGTAGGTCGATTGCGAGCCCGAGATTTATGTAGGGGTAGTTGATGACACTTGGCTTGCCGTCTACGACCGTATAGGCCGCGTTCATCTCAGGTGTGCTCTTTATCGCCTGCACGATCGCCCAAGCAATCAAGTGAGTAAACGAAACCTTGCCACCTCGTGAGCGAGACAAAATATTGTTGATGAAGATTCGATTCTCGATTAACAATGCGCCCGGAACGGTGCGAACGCTGGTTGCGGTAGGCACTGTCAAACTTGTTTCCATGTTCGTGACAACGCGTTTGGCCGCACCCGTCAATGCCGTGGTTTCAGCTTCGTCGCTTGGCTGGGGTGCCGCCGCGACTGGTTTGGGCAGAGGTGGTGCTTGGGGTGCTTGCCGTACGCCTACCGGGTCAATGGATTCGTAATCGCGAAAGAATTCGCGCCAAGCCGGGCTCACAGAATCGGGATCAGATCGGAATTTCTTATAGAGCTCTTCGACTAACCACTCATTGGCACCAAAGCCAGCAGCCTCGGGGGACTCCGGCGCAGTTGTAGTCACCGCCACCCTCGCGTTCGCCTCGAATCGGCACTGACCTCGCACATTTTTGAGGTTCTCGCCTCCAACAACCCAACCTTAGCCTTTGCGGCAG
>VGAH01000061.1 GCA_016870945.1 Actinomycetota bacterium
CAATGGGCCCGCAATCGAAGAAATCGGAATTTATAACCCTCAGGGTGAGCCTTCATTAATCGAAATCAACTCTGAGCGCGTTGCTTACTGGCTTGGTGTCGGTGCACAGCCAACTGAGCCGGTGATGGCCCTTTTGAAAGTCACTGGTGATTGGCAGAAGCACAAGAAGATTGACGGCGCGGCCGGTTCGCTAAAGGTTCGCGACAAGAAACAAAGTCGCGATGATTATTTCGCTGCAATGCTCGCGCAGTCTGAGAAAGACAAAGAGAAGGCTGCTAAGTCACCGCCGGAAGAATTCAAGCCGCGCAAGAAGAAGTCAGAAGAAGCCGCTGCCGAATCTGCACCCGAAGCCGCCGCACCCGAGTCCGCAGCACCCGAAGCCGCAGCCGAGTCCGCCGCACCTGAAACGGCAGCACCTGAAACTCCCGAAACCCCTGCCCCCGAATCTGCGACCGCCGAAGAATCAACACCTGAAACTCCACCGGCACCCGCAGAGGAATCGCCACAGGCATAGCCCGTGCTCGACGAAGCACTTGAGCACTTAGTTCGCGGTGTAGTTGACCACCCAGACGATGTCGAAGTTGTCGAAGTTGAGTCCCGCCGTGGTCGCATGCTCGAAGTTCGCGTGCACCCAGACGATGTCGGTCGCGTGATTGGCCGCGGCGGTCGCACAGCGACAGCCTTGCGCGTCGTCGTCCGCTCACTTACCGATGAGAGAGACGTGCGCATCGACTTTCTCGACGGTGAGGACTAGCCCAAACTCACTCGCTTCAAAACCCCGCAGCCCCAGCCATTAGCCGTTAGGCCAAGAAATGCGAATTGATGTCATCAGTATCTTCCCCGAATTCTTCTCGGTGACTGAACTTTCGCTTCTGGGCAAGGCTCGTGAGGCCGGGCTAGTTGACCTGCACACACATAACTTGCGTGATTTCACAGACGACAAGCACAAGAGTGTTGATGACATCCCTTATGGCGGTGGGCCTGGCATGGTCATGAAGCCTGAACCTTGGGGCCAAGCGTTGGATCACGTGCTTTCACTATCTAATGAGCCGGCGACTTTGATTTTCTTAAGCCCCGCGGGCGCTCGTTTTGCGCAGAGCACCGCGCAAGAACTCGCCTCGAAGCCGTGGCTGATATTTGCTTGCGGGCGTTATGAGGGAATTGATGCCCGCGTTGCGAGCCACTATCGCGGCCTGGGCGCAAACCTCGCTGCCGACCCAAACCCAAACCGGGCCGCGAACCCAAACGCGAATCTGCAGCTCCTCGACATTTCTATTGGCGATTACGTGGTGGCCGGTGGTGAATCAGCGGCAGTTGTCGTGATCGAGGCAGTAACTCGTTTGGTTCCCGGGGTTCTCGGCAATGAAGAATCCGTGGTAGCTGAGTCTTTTGCTGACCCTGCTGACCCCAAGAAGGTTGAGGCCCCCGCCTTTACTCGTCCTGGCATATGGCGCGGGCTCGAGGTGCCGGCAGTTTTGAAAAGCGGTGATCACGCGGCCATTCAGGCTTGGCGCGATGAACATTCAGCAACCGTTGAATAACACCCCGCCTGTGCGGTGCAGATTTCTGCTATGGCACAATCAGGCTCTCTACTTGAACTTTAGGAGCTTTCGTGCAACGCCTTGACTTTATTGACGAAGTTTCGCTGCGCAAAGACATCCCGTCATTTCGTCCGGGCGACACTGTCAAGGTTCACGTGAAAGTTATCGAAGGGTCTCGATCGCGCGTTCAGGTTTTTCAGGGCGTCGTTTTGGCTCGCCAAGGTTCGGGCTTGAAAGAAACTTTCTTGGTTAGAAAAGTGAGCTTTGGGACGGGGGTTGAGCGCACCTTCCCCGTGCATTCGCCGATCATTGAGAAGGTCGAAGTGGTGCGGCAAGGTGATGTGCGACGGGCAAAGTTGTATTACTTGCGTGGCCTGCGCGGCAAGGCGGCCAAGATCCGTGAGTTTCGTGGCGAGCGTGAAGAGGCAATGGGGATGTTCGATGAATCGAGCGAAGTTCTCGACAAGGTTGAGCTAGCTGAAGTTGCACCCGAAGCTGTCGCCGCCGAAGTAACCGAACCCGCTGCCGTCGCCGCCGAACCCACCGAAACCGAAGCCGCCGCCGAAGTCACCGAACCCGAGGTCGCCGCCGTCGAACCCGAAACCGCCACCGAACCCGCCGAACCTGAGCCCACCACCGACGAAGAGGAGTCGGCTCGGGCCTGACCCGATGAATCAGGCCGCTAAATCTCTTCTCGGCTTCGTTCGCGAAGTCGCGATCATCTTGCTGATCGCGTTAGTCATCTCTGCAACATTGCGCGCTTTTATCGTTCAAGCCTTTTACGTGCCCAGCAGCTCGATGGAAGACACTCTGCAAATCAACGACCGAATCGTGGCCTCAAAACTAAGCACTCGATTTGGCGATATACAACGCGGCGACGTCGTCGTTTTTCGCGACCCCGGCGGATGGTTGCCCGAACCCACACCCACTCAGGGGCTACGTGGCGCGTTAACGAACGCACTCACGTTTGTCGGTGTGCTACCGAGCGGCGCGGGCAAAGATCTCGTCAAGCGCGCAATCGCAGTAGGTGGCGACAACATCTCATGCTGTAACTCCCAGGGCCGAATTGTTCTAAACGGTGAAGCACTAGAAGAATCGGCTTACCTAAAACCTGGCGTTACCACCGACCAAGTCGCCTTCGACGTAGAAGTACCCGCGGGGCACATCTTCATGATGGGCGATAACCGCCCTGACTCGCGCGACTCTCGCTATCACTTACAAGTCGCAAACGGCGGCGTGCCTGAGTCATCAGTCGTCGGGCGAGCCGTATTTCGCATTTGGCCGGTCACCCGTCTTGGCAACCTGCCTCGTCCAGAAATCTTCGAAAGTTTCGCCAAGTAGCAGCAAATAGATCAAGCCCAACACTGGCGATCGAGCGAAGCCTCGTAGCCACGGGCGTTAGTTACATCATTGGCATGGACGAGGTCGGTCGCGGCGCACTCGCTGGGCCAGTAAGTGTTGGTGCGGTGATGATTCACGCCGCTGGAATTTCTGCTAGCCCGCCAACTGGCTTGGCAGATAGCAAGGCGCTTTCACCGAAACGTCGCGAGCAACTGGTTGAGCCGATCGTAAATTGGGCAAATAGAACGGCAGTCGGTCACGCCACTTCAAAAGAAGTTGACCAGGTCGGAATTTTAGGCGCGCTTCGTTTCGCGGGGCAAAGAGCATTGCAACAGATTCAGGCTTCTTCGCAAACAAATTTGAGCCAAGGTGGCGTGGTCGTTCTTTTAGACGGAAACCACGACTGGCTCACTTCAACTTCTATGCCAGGTAAAGCACCCCCCGTCCAGCTTGTGCTGAAAGGTGACTCACTCTCAGCAACTATTGCTGCAGCTAGCGTGATTGCCAAAGTCACTCGTGACGCGGCCATGACAGCCCTTGACCTCGAGCACCCCGAATACCAGTGGGCCTCGAATAAGGGTTATGCGAGTGCCGCGCACCAAGACGCGATTAGGCGATTGGGCACGACGGGTTATCACAGAGTTAGTTGGCGACTTCCCCAGTAGTTGTGTTTGCACCGTTTGTGCACTTGACGACCTAGATGTGTTGGCCCGCGTCAAGGTGTCCACCCCATGGAGAACCAGAGACCACTTGATCTAGCGCCCACTTTTGCGCCACGGCCCCCGATGGCTGCACATGAGTTGGGCCGCTGGGGCGAAACCCATGCGTGCAATTACTGGCGTTCACTTGGTGCCACAGTCTTGGCACAGAACTGGCGGTGCCGCAGGGGCGAGATTGATCTCGTCGTTTTGGACGAAGGCGAACTCGTTGCCTGTGAAGTAAAGACTCGGTGGTCACATCAGGCCGGAACACCGTTTGAGGCAATTACCCCGCAGAAACTTTGTCAGCTCTCGACCCTGTTTTCGATCTGGCGAAGTGCGAACCCACTTTGGCCAAGACCTAAGTCGTGGCGCATCGATGCGGTCGGTATAACCGTTTGGCCTGATCGAATGCAGGTCGAGCATCTGCGTCGAGTTGGCCTCTAGGTCAGTCTCTTGGCACACGCGCGAACAAGGTCAGCGGTTGTCTTAGGCGTTCAAGCGCACTTGATCGAAGTCGAAGCTGACATCGGCGATGGGTTGCCTTCTATGAGCATCGTCGGTCTGCCTGACACCGCAGTTGCCGAATCAAGACAAAGAGTGAGAGCAGCGATTAGAAACTCGGGCTTTTCGTGGCCTGATAGGCGAGTCACCATTTCACTCTCACCGGCTAGCGTTCATAAACGCGGCTCTGGCCTAGACATCGCAATTGCGTTAGCAGTGCTGGTTGCTGCTGGCCAGGTGTCAAACGAGTTAGCAAGGCGAGCGGTCTTATTAGGTGAGTTAGCACTTGACGGGCGGGTGCGCTCAGTCAAGGGTGTGCTGGCAGTTGCTCTCGAGGCCAGTGCAAATTCATCGCCATTGCTCGTAGTTCCTGAAGAAAATGCTCGCGAAGCCGCGCTAGTTAGCGATCTAACGATTGCACCAGTTTCGACCCTGAGCGATGTATTGGCCCTCTTTAGAGGTGAGCCACCGAAACCATTGCCAAAGCCAGCTTCGAAGAACGTTCAAAGGTCTACCGGCACCGATCTCGCCGATGTGAAGGGCCAAGAGCTTGCGCGCCTCGCGCTAGAGGTGTGTGCCGCTGGTGCTCACCACTTATCTATGACGGGCCCACCCGGGGTTGGTAAAACTCTGCTCGCGAGTCTTTTGCCCACCTTGTTGCCCGATTTGAACTCGCCCAACTCTTTGCGCGTTACGGCAACTCATTCAGCGGCTGGCGTACTTGCGCCCGGTGCTGGCCCGATCACCCGACCACCCCTGATTTCGCCGCATCACACCACGAGTTCGAACGCGTTGATTGGCGGCGGTAGTTCGAATGTGCGGGTGGGTTTGGTTTCTCTTGCTGATCAAGGCGTTCTTTTTCTAGACGAGACACCTGAGTTTCGACGAGAATGTCTAGACGGTTTGCGTCAACCGCTCGAACACGGCCACGTCACAGTTTCAAGGGTTGGCTACCACGTGGTGATGCCAGCCAAGTTTCAACTCTGCTGTGCTGCAAACCAATGCCCTTGTGGTCCGGCTGTTGGTAAGAGATGCGAATGCACCAGCGCCCAGCGACGCAGATACTTCACTCGACTATCAGGGCCACTTCTCGATCGAATAGACGTAAGAATCGGCTTGAGCCTGCCAACCAAAGCTGAGATGAAATCGCCAAACGGTGCCGAGGCAACCGAAGCAGTTGCTAAAAGAGTTCACTTGGCACGCGAGGTGGCCCAGCTTCGCTTGCAAGGCACGGGGTGGCAGACCAACGGTGAGGTCGCTGGTTCTTATTTACGAAAGCATCTC
>VGAH01000062.1 GCA_016870945.1 Actinomycetota bacterium
ATGCCGACGATTTCACCCACGATCGACGCTTAGAAATTCTTGGTAAGGCTTTTCGTGATGAAAGTGCAATGCACGTCTTTCACAATATGACCAGAGTTAGACGATTGACATTTGAGTGGGTAGCCAAAAGAAAAGCGGGCGCAACTCTTGCGCCTTTTGAGACAATCGACGGAGCATTCTTATTCGATCGGTATTTCCCCACGAAGGAATTAAGACGACCCGGCGGCATTTGGGTTTTTGGCGAAGATATCGAGATTCGTTTTGGTTTGGGTGTTTTTGCAATCAGACGAGAAGTTCTAGATCGAGTTCAATGGCGGACCCAAGAAGACCTCCGGCTTATCCCTGAGGATTTCTCGAACGCGCCTTTTCAGCCGTGGTGGCAAGGCGAGGGTCGCACCCCGCACGGTTTTGAGGATTCCGAATTCTGCTTTGAGTCGCTTTTCGCGTTCAATCAGATGAGATTCATAACCGCGCCACTATATTTTTACTGTAACGATTTGCGCTGGCGAGACGAGCAGATTTATCGGGCGCGTAGTAATTTCGGTCGTATTCTCGGTCGTGGTTAAGAGCGTGAGGCCTGCTTGAACCGACGGTCAGACATAGCCCTAATGGTTTTGCGGGTTTTGGTTCTCTCTTTGCTTTTGACATTGCTCGGGCGACTTTTCGTCTTGCAGGTCGCCGCAGGTGAGCAGTACTCGGCCGCGGCCACTGAAAACCGAACTCGCGAAGTGTTTACCAACCCAGTTCGAGGGCTTATCCTCGATCAGCAGGGGCGCCCCTTGGTCTCTAACCGAACTTCCATGGTCGTCTCGTTAGACCGCAGCGTGCTCGAGCGCTTACCTGATTCTGGCTCTTTAGTGATAGACCGAGTGTCTAGCTTGCTTGGCGTATCACCACAACACGTACAAGAGCGAATCAAGTTATGCGGCACCGACGGTGCGAAACCACCACCAGTTTGCTGGAACGGTTCGCCTTACCAGCCGATTCCGATTGCTCAAGACGTCGCTGTAAACGTGGCTTTGGTGATTATGGAAAACCAAAACGATTACCCGGGGGTGACGGCAGAACTTAGCGCCATTCGTCAATACCCCGCACCATTCGGGGTCAACGCTGCCCACACTCTGGGTTACTTGGGGCCGGTCAACACCGAAGACTTACAAGGGCAGCAAGAAAAAGGTGTTGAGCCTGGGGTAGCGAAGCTTCGCCAAACAGATTTGATCGGGCGAGCAGGTCTTGAGGCGGTCTATGACGCTGACTTGCGTGGTGCGCCCGGGGTGAAAACACTTGCAGTAGATCGGGCTGGCTTAGTAACCGGTGTCGTATCAACTACTGATCCAAAGCCTGGCAATTACTTGGTTACTCACATTGACGCCCGTTTGCAGTCAGCAGTTGAGCAAGAACTACTTGCCGCGGTCGCGCGCTCGAGGGCTGCTGGTCAGGTTGCTGACTCTGCGGCTGCCGTAGTTATGGACGCTAAAACCGGTGCGGTTTATGCCATTGCGAGTTACCCGTCTTACGACCCTTCTGTCTGGATCGGCGGTATCTCAGAACGACAGTTTCGCTGGCTAGTTAATGAGAAGAATGGTGTGCCCTTGATTTCGCGAGTGATCCAAGGCATGTTCCCGCCCGCGTCCACTTTCAAGGTGATAACTGCTGCGGCAGCTGCCGGTGCTGGGTTTTCGTTGGAATCGATTTACCAATGCCCAAGCACATTTCGAGTAGGCGATCGAGATTTCGGAAACTTCGGCCTAGCAAGCTACGGCGCGATCACCATGCAAAAGGCCATGGAGGTCTCGTGTGACACGGTCTTCTACGAAATCGCCTACAAGCTTTGGCTGCGCGACGGTGGACAAGAACCAGAAGGGCCCGTTAGCGACGACATCGAGAACATGTCACGGGCTTTCGGTCTGGGTAAGCGAACCGGAATCGATTTATTCGAAGAAGTGGCTGGACGAGTCGGTGGGCGCGAATTCCGTCAGAAGAACTGGGAGCAGAACAAGGACATTTGGTGCAAACGCGCGCGCGACGGGTACCCCGAAATCGCCGACACCGATTTGGCGAAAGCTGAACTTTTGCAAGCTTATGCAGTCGAGAATTGTGACCACGGCTTTCTGTTACGTGGTGGTGACGCCGTCAACCTCTCGATAGGTCAAGGCGACACGGTGGCCACGCCTTTGCAAATGGCGGTGGCCTATGCAGCCCTTGCCAACGGCGGACGGGTAGTAAAGCCCCACATGGGTAAGGCAATCGTCTCGAGCACCGGCGAAGTGGTTCGAAAAATTGAACCCGAACCCGTTGCGAAGTTGCCCGTGCCTCGCAAAACGATCAAGTACCTACAAGATTCGTTGCCTGGTGTGATCACTCGTGGCACAGCTACCGGCGCTTTTGCGGGGTTTCCCAACGATCTTGTTCCGGTCGCAGGCAAGACCGGGACTGGCGAGGTGGTAGGTAAAGGCGACACGGCATGGTTCGTTGGTTACTCGCCAGTGGCTGACCCGAGGTATGTCGTGGCGGTTGCAATCTCACAAGGTGGAACCGGTGGTGCTTACGCAGCCCCAGCCGTGCGCGGGATCCTCGAGGCGATTTATGGCGTCCAAGGCGGTGTCGTTGATCCGACCGTTAGTGCGTTCATAGGTGGCGCACCAGCAAATGCATTGCCACAAATTCGAAAAGACGGTCAAGTCGTGCCGCCTACCTCAGACGCGACGTATCAGCCGCCAAAACCTCGATTACCTCTTTCGGCTGACTCAGGTCTGCCTTTGATTGCTTTGCCGCAACTGGTAAGTAGCCCTCGAACAAATCAAGAACAGAAGAAACCGGTAGCTTCCGAAACGGCGGCCGACTGATGGCAACTCTTACCACCGGGCCACGCACCTCTCGTTCTCGCAAGTCGAGATTAGGTCGGACGGGGTCATTACTAGCTGGTTATGACTGGTTATTGATTGGGCCAGCCTTGGCACTTTCGGTTGTGGGTTCGTTCTTGGTTTGGTCAGCTACTCGCTCAGCGTTGCTTGACGAGGGTTTAGACCCTCAGTATTACTTCAAGCGTCATTTATTGAACTTAGCGATTGCCTTGGTGATGGGGTTTGGAATTTCGCGTATTTCGCACCAGGCACTAAAAAGTGTTGCGGTCTACATATATGCGGTAGGCATCGTCGGCCTGGTCGTGGTTTTGATCCCTGGCGTTGGAACCACGGTAAACGGGGCGCAGTCATGGATCCGTCTGCCTGCTGGCTTCTCGTTTCAACCTAGTGAAATTGCAAAACTAGGTTTGATTGTGTTGTTGGCAATGTTGCTCTCTGAGCGAATTGACAACGAGACTGCACCGAGAACTCGACTTATCGTGTTGGCAATCGCTGCCACTGCCTTGCAATTGCTCTTGATCTTGCTCGAACCTGACTTTGGTACCACCGTTATTACCAGCGTGATTGCCATCTCAGTGATTGCTGTTTCTGGCGTGAAAGTGAGATGGTTGATCGGGTTAGCGGCCGTAGGTGCGATCGGTGCTTTCACCGCGATTTATTTTGGTTTTGTTAGCAGCTACCAAGTCGATCGCATCGCTGCTTTCGCAGACCCGACGCTAGACCCTGATGGTGCTGGCTATAACGCTCAGCAGGCTCGAATAGCAATCGGGGCAGGTGGGTTGGCAGGGCAGGGGCTATTTCAAGGTAGTCAAACCGCTGGGCAGTTCGTACCTGAGCAGGACACGGATTTCATTTTCACGGTTGCTGGCGAAGAGCTTGGGTTCTTAGGTTCTGCAGGGATTTTGGTTTTGATCGCGATGGTTTTGTGGCGCAGCTTGCGGATCGCTTCGCAAGCTAGTGATGTTTATGGTCGATTACTCGCCGTCGGAATAGTCGCCTGGTTCGCATTTCAATCTTTTCAGAACATCGGTATGAACCTTGGCATCATGCCGGTCACTGGCGTCCCCTTGCTTTTCGTTTCGTACGGTGGCTCATCGTTGTTTGCCGCGTGGTGCGCGATGGGGCTTTTGACGACCGTCTCAAAGGAGACCAGCCTCACCCGTCCGTGATTTTCGTCAATGTCTGGTGGGTCGTTGAGGTAAATGGCATACTTAGCCCCGAACGTCAGCGAGGCCCTGGCCCCTGATGTGAATCGCAGGCCCGATGCGTCCCAAGCGGCATTGAGAGCCAGCGGTTAAGTCGCGGCAAACGCTCGATCAGATTTCGATACGCGCACCGTGACAACCTGGACTTAAGAGTCGTCTCAGAGGTTTTGAGACCAAGCACTCCCTAGTCGACGCTTGGCGTTTAGGGAGCGAACGGAGCATGTCGTCATGGACGACACCAAGAAATCAAAAGCTGCAATTGCCGTAGCTTTTCAAGCACCACCACCAAAGGCACCACCTAAAGCGCCGCCGAAGTCGCCGCCCAAAACACCGGCCGAAGCAGAAAAATCGAATGGACGAGGACGTCGTGGGCGCCGGTCAAGCACGTCAGCCAGCACAGATGAGGCCGACACCAAGACCGAAGTTGCCGATGTGTCTGAGCAGGCAACCACAAACGATGCTGGTGAAAGTTCAGACCAGGCAATCGCGGTAAGGCGTCGCCGAAGACGGCGTCGACGAAGTGGCGAAGATGCTTCTGAGTCAACTACTAGTGAAGAGACAGATGGCGAAGTAGTCGTCAAGGTGCGAAGCCCCCGTCCAACCCGGGCCACTAAGCCGGCACGAAGCTCCACGCGCATGGACGCGCGCCGACAACGACGTCGTGACGGACGGGGTCCGCAGCGACGACGCACACCTTTGCTTACCGAGGCTGAGTTCTTGGCTCGGCGCGAAAGTGTCGATCGAGTGATGTTGATGCAAGAGAAATCCTCGAGGGTGCAGATTGCAGTTCTAGAAGATGGCGTGTTAGTAGAGCACTACGTGACCCAGGGCGATTCGTCTTCTCTGATTGGCAACGTCTATTTAGGTCGGGTTCAAAACGTGCTTCCCAGCATGGAGGCCGCATTCGTTGACATTGGTCAGCGACGAAATGCTGTGCTTTATGCGGGCGAAGTCAATTGGGACGCTGCTGGCCTAGAAGGCAAGCCCAAGCGAATCGAAACCGCGCTAAAGACAGGTGTCTCGGTTCTCGTGCAAGTAACAAAAGACTCAGTCGGCCAAAAG
>VGAH01000063.1 GCA_016870945.1 Actinomycetota bacterium
AGAAGTTCAGGTAGTCGAGAACCCAAGTTGGTACGGCGATGGTGACGAACGTGATGGCCATGAGAGCTGCCCACCTGGCGACCTTCGAGTGCCGAATTTTGTGGACGGGGTTAGTTGCTTTTTTGTGCGCGGTGTTGCTCACCGACCACCTCGCTTCACCATTTCATTGGACGGGGTAAACCCGCATGTGCCAGAAATGAAACTTTAGTTGCGTTCGCGCTCGGCATGTCGCATGTGGGGGGCATCAATAGACTCAAAAACATGGTGACGAGATCTGCGGCGAACGCGAATGCGGGCGCGGGTGCGGGCGCAAATGCGGGCGCGGCGGTTGATAACCGTTCTCAAGCGGTGACTCGAGCGATTCGCCTCAACCGAATCACAATCGGATACAACGTCGTCGAAGCAGTCGTCGCCCTTGCCGCGGGAATTTCAGCCGCGTCCATAAGCCTCATCGGATTCGGGCTAGACAGCGTCATCGAAGCCACCGGCGCGCTAATAATCACCTGGCGCCTCGCCCAAGAAAAACGCACCGGATGCAAACAGCCCGCCGACCGCCGCGCTACCAAACTCATCGCCATCAGCTTCTTCGCACTCGCCGCTTACGTCGCGTGGCACGCAGTCACCGACCTCGTAACCGGTGAGCGCCCGTCAGCATCGTGGATTGGCATCGTCATAGCCGCAGGGAGCCTGATCGTCATGCCGTGGCTCGCGCGCCAAAAACGCAAAGTCGCAATCGAGTTGGGTTCGCGCGCGCAGCGCGCCGAGGCGTCGCAGACGATGTTGTGTGCGTGGCTCTCTGCGGTATTGCTCGTTGGTCTCGGCGCAAACGCGCTAATGGGTTGGTGGTGGGCTGACCCGGTTGCTGCGATCGGAATCGCGGTACTCGCGGCTGTTGAGGGTTGGCGCGCCTGGCGCGCAGATGATTTGATCGACACGTGTTGCGCATGAATTTTTTTAGGTCATGAAGTCCATCGAGCTTTATGGCACGAAAGTTGCACCGTTAGTGCGCCAGGAGCTCGCCGGCCGCACATTAGGGGGTGGTGCGGCGGCACCGTTCTGAGCAGTACTTGACCTCGTCCCAATTCTTAGCCCAGGACTTGCGCCAAACCATTTCGCGTCCGCAACGCTGACAAGTTTTGCGCGGCAGGTCGCGCTTCTCACGACGTTTAGGCAAGGGGTTTAGGCACGCGGTTTAGGCAATGGCAACAGACCTTGACATGACACGAGATTAGGGTGGCAACGTGGTTCCGGCGAAAACGAGCTTTGTATTGATGTTTAAGCAGCCGGTGCACAAAGACTGGGCCTTTTGGGTCTGGGCCGCGCTCGCGATATTCGTCTTAGTCGCCAACGCCGAGACGCTGCCTGAAATATTCACCCCACCAATTACTGGCGACACAGTCACCAGCTTCTTCGCCCTAGTTATCGCAGCCCTAGTCGCCCCGTGGATCTTCCCGTGTTTCATCTGGCTACTCCCCCGTTACGTCATTGGTAAAAATCGCAACAAACAAATCGACATCGTGACCGACCGCATGCTCTACACGCTGCCGCCAATGACCCCGCGCCGCCTCTTCATGAACCTGCCCGACGACAACGCCTCGAAGGGCAAAACTTTCGAACAACTTGTTCGCTGGTTATTCAAGAACGACCCACGCCTGACAAAAGATTTTGACCCGTCCAAGATCTGGCTTTGGGCCCAATACCCGAAGCGCTGGGGGCCTGACAACGGAATCGATCTCGTCGCAGTTGATAAGACCGGCGCGACCTGGGCCATTCAAGCCAAAGCTTGGGACCCTGACCGCGCACTTAATAAATCCGCAGTCGACAGCTTTCTCGCGGAATCAAGTCGCCAAGAGATTGCAGCACGCATGATCGTCACCACGGCAGTGCAGACCACAGATCAGCTGCAACAAAGCATTAGCGCGCAAGAGAAGCGCGTAGTCGTCGTTGACGGTAATGAGTTGGCTCAAGCCGACGTCGACTGGGAGTCCTCGAATTTGATGCCGCTCGAGAAGTACATGCGCGAACAAGGCGTGAGAGAGGCCCGTGAAAAGTTAGGGCAATAAACTGGCGCCCGTGCGCGCGACAATCTTTGACGGAAACGACGTTAAACCCTGCACAGTCGAAATGGCCAAGAACGCCAACAGCAACACCAACCTCACTTGGGTAGACATCCGGCTTGATTCGCTAAAAGACGCGGGCGTCGCCGAGATGTTCGCAGCACTTGGCATCAGCGCCGAGACCGTCGAACAAGAGCTAAAAGGCCCACTAAACATCAACTTTCAAATTTCTGCGACGGGCATGTACGGGGTTGCCTGGCTGGGTAGTGACACTAAGAATCTCGCTACCCAAATGGCTTTCTCTTGGGACGACAAACGCCTCGTCACGATTCGAACCGATGGCGACAAAGCCACCGCTTATGTGCAAAGTCAGATAGCTGAGCGGTCGCAACTATTGCTATCTGAGCCGGCAGCTGTGTTAGGCGTGGTTTTGCAACTGTGCTTGGCAACCGTCGAGAGGGATCTAGCTTCGCTTTGTGTAGCGATTGGTGAACTAGACAATGACATTCTCGATGCCAGTGGCCCGCAACAGTCCCAAGCGAATCAGCTTTCAGACTTTCGTCAGAGTTTTTCTTCAGTCGCGCTGCTGTTCCCGTCTTATACGGTAAACGTCAAAGCAGCCCTGGTTGACCCATCGACGCTTCCTGGTATGACAGAACCGGGCGCCCGCGAGCTCAAGGCATTTCAGGTGATGTGCGACGGAACCACGATGACATTGACCCATTTGACGGACGCTTACCGCAACGCAAACCAAGATTTACAGTCACAAATTGGTAGCTGGCAGAGCAATCGCATTAATCAGTTAACGATCGTGACCATTATTTTCTTGCCAGCGACTTTGTTGACGGGGTACTTCGGGATGAACTTCAACTGGATGATCAACGAAATCGGCACGATGGCTCACTATTTGATTTTTGGTGTGGCGCTGCCGATCACGTTGTTCATAGTGGCTGGGGTGATGTTGCGCAAGGCTGGGTTTTCGTTTAGCGGCACGAAGCAGCGCCGCAAAAAATCAGCCAAGTCGCGGGCGCGCGAGCCAAATAAACGGCGCGCGGCCCCCGTCCGACCTACTTAATCCTTAGAGCTTGAGTCAGCTTCGGCTTAGCCCCGGGGCCAGTCACGATGATGCTCGCGGTGCCCTTGGAATTAACTTTCAGCGTCGCAGACGCAGTGCCCGCGCTGTCTGATGCAACGGCCTTTTTCGCCAAAACCTTCTTGCCCAACTTGATCTTGAAGTTCACCACTTGATTGCCTGGGTAATTGATAACCGTCATCTTGACGTTCTTGCCAACCTTTACTGACTTCGGAGCTGTTAACGCAGGTGGCAACACCGAAGGCGTAACGCCAACGATTGCGGTGGCAACCGGCACCGAACCTGCATAGAAGCGCAGTGGCTGGCCCGCGGCTTGGCCGAACTGTGCGCCCGCGCCAGTCGCGGTTACGGTGATTTGCCCGCCAGTCGTCGGCGGTTCGGTCAAGTAAGCAATCGCTTTGCCGTTTGCATCAGTTGCGGCAACAAACGTTTTAGTGCCGTTGGTGAAGTTCGCGGTGCCAGTGGTGACTTGAAAAGTCACACTCACACCCGCCCCCACGGGGTTGTTAAACCCGTCAGTCACGGTTGCTGTGGCGGTTGTGGTCGCCCCCGCCTGAACTGCACCTGAGCTAAGCGCGAGCGAAACGTTGCGCGCACCAGTTGCACTTGGGACGAAATTAACTTGTCCGCTTAATTGGTTTGAACCGGCGGCGGTGATGGTTTGGTTGCCAATTTGGGTGCTGAAGAACCAAACAGTCGCCTTGCCATTTACGGCCTGCACCGTCATGTTGTTGTCACCGTTGTTCTCGTTGCCATTCGGGGCTACGAGTAAGCCACCACCGGTAGTGCTGAACTTGACGTTGTAATTCGGGGTGGGTGTGTCAACGCTGACCAAAACGGTGTTCTGGCCAAGCACCAGCCCACCAGTGTTGGCGACCTGAATCGCGGTGTTGTAGCTGCCTGTTGGCGTCGAGTTAAAAGTCATGTTCGAAAGGTTGTTCGGGGCGTTGCGCCAATAAACAGTCGCGTTCGCCGAAGAACTGCCACCACCTGGGGCTGAGGCTGTCACCTTCACAATGTCTATGTAAGTGTTTGCGCTCGAGACTTGGTCGGTGTAGCTCAAAGTGAATTGACCCGAGTTGTTGGTCGTCGCATTCGGAATGTTTATGTTTCGATTCAAATTAGTGGACGGGTTGATGATCTGACCAGAAACCGTCACACCCGATAGCGGGTTGTTGAACTGGTTGACCACCGTGCCCGTGATTTGAACTTGCCCGCGCGCATTGGCGTTATAGGGGTTTCCGTTGAAGACGATCTCAGGGTCGACCGAAGTGAAATAAACAGTTAGGACGGGGTTAACACCGACCGAGAAAATCATTTGCTGGCCAGCGGCAGGGTTGGACGGGGTAAGGGTGACGCTGTCGCCTGCGTTAGTGAACTGCCCGGGGCCAGTGTTTGAGTTGGTGGCTGAGTATGGGGCTGGCAGTTGCACGCCGCCGCTGTTTGCTAATTGAAATGTGACCGAACTTGATCCGGCGGGCACGCAGTAATAGGCGGTGGAAGTTTGGAACTTACACCCGGTGTCTGGGCCTTCGACTGCAGATGACGGCGAAGTCACGACGACCTTCACGCCGCCGATTGCGCCGGCTGGCACTGCCGCGAGAGTCGAGATGCCAGCGACGAGTGCGATGCTGGCGAATGCAGACACGAATTTCTTCACTTGTTTAGGGCCCTTCTTTTTTTGTGTTGGGTTTGTTGTGTGGAGTCTTTTTGTGGCGTTTTCTTGGTGGGACTTTTTGGACGGGGGCTGGTACAGCCTAACCCGTGCGCAGGGCCCGGCGATAGATTCGTGAAACGCGATGGGAAACAGTGGTAGTGGCGGTGGTGGCGGTGGCTACGGTGGTGGTGGCGGCGACGGCGGTGGTGGCGGCGACGGCGACGAAGACCCGCGCGACCCAGACGAGTGGTGGCACAACCGCGACCCCCGCGAATCGTGGGCCGACGACAGCTGGCAACCCACCCCCGCCGAAGATTTCGACT
>VGAH01000064.1 GCA_016870945.1 Actinomycetota bacterium
TTACCCCCGCGTGCCAATGGCAATTTGGAGTCAAGATCGATATCTCGTGAGACCGCTCGCAATGAATTCAGAGGGCTCTCTAGTTTGAGTGGCTTGTGGTCTAACCAGCCCTCTTCAAGCCCCAAGATGACTAAGGCCGTCGAACCCACCTTTAGGTAATTCGCGAAGTCACACATATTCGCATCACCGACGATCACGTGGAATCTGCGATAGATCTCAGGGTCGGCGTGCGGCTCATCTCGAGTGTTGATGATGGGGCGCTTAAGCGTGGTCTCTAGCCCTACTTCGGCCTCAAAGAAGTCTGCCCGCTGCGACAGCTGAAAACCTAAGCCAGTCGCATCTTGTTCTAGCCCAACACGGCCTGCGCCGCAAAAGATTTGCCGCGAGACGAAGAAGGGTGTCATCGTTGCCACAATCTCTTCGAATGGGACTTTTCTCGATAGCAAGTAATTCTCATGACAGCCATACGATGCACCTTTATTGTCAGTGTTGTTCTTGTATATGCCGATGCGCGGGATGCCTGTGATCTGAACAGCGATTCGTGAGCCTTCACTCACCACTACCTCACCTGCCCTGTCCCACAAGACCGCGTCCATGGGGCTGGTCGTTTCTGGCGATGAGTACTCAGGGTGGGCATGGTCAACGTAGAACCTTGAGCCATTGGTCAATACGACATTGGCCATACCTGGGTCTTCGAACAATTCCAGATCTGGGTCAGATTCAGGACTTTTGATGCTATTTGTTCGAGCATCTCTCATCGGCGTTTCGACGTCGTAGTCCCATCGAAGGCGAGCATCGCCGTAGACGTGTTTGGCATAAGCGGTAACCACGGCTGACGAAGCGACCATGGGGTTTATCTCGACTTCACCAGGGGTCGTTATGCCGTACTCGGTCTCAAGCCCCATTACGCGTGGAGTACTCAAATAAGACCCGGCCGGGTTAGTTAGAGGTACTGACCCGTATTACTGATGGTGTCAATTGATCGACCGGCCTCAGTGCCAGATTTGCCCTGGATCAAAGTGCGAATGAATACGATTCGCTCGCCCTTCTTGCCAGAAATGCGCGCCCAATCATCTGGGTTAGTCGTGTTAGGTAGGTCTTCATTCTCACGAAACTCGTCCATACAAGCGGCCGAGAGGTGTGCCATGCGAATGCCTTTCTTGCCTGTATCTAGAAACTCTTTGATTGCGATTTTCTTTGCTCGTGAGACTACGTTCTCTAGCATCGCACCAGAATTGAAGTCTTTGAAGTAAAGCACTTCTTTGTCGCCATTGGCATAGGTGACCTCTAAGAAGCGGTTATCGTCTGACTCTGCGTACATCTGCTCGACCGTGCGCTGAATCATAGCCTCGACGGTGGCTTCACGAGAACCGCCGTGCTCATTCAAGTCGTCATCATTTAAAGGCAGATCAGAGGTTAGGTACTTAGACAAAATATCTGCCGCTGCTTGGGCGTCAGGGCGCTCGATTTTGATCTTCACGTCTAGGCGCCCTGGACGAAGAATCGCGGGGTCGATCATGTCTTCACGATTGGAAGCACCAATCACGATGACGTTATCAAGGGTCTCTACCCCATCGATCTCGCTCAAAAGCTGTGGGACGATGGTGTTTTCTACGTCGCTAGAAACCCCTGAGCCTCGTGTGCGAAACAACGAATCCATCTCGTCGAAAAAGACGATTACCGGGAACCCCTCGGCTGATTTCTCGCGTGCTCGTTGGAATATCAGTCGGATGTGGCGCTCAGTCTCGCCCACGAATTTATTCAGAAGCTCTGGGCCTTTGATGTTTAAGAAGAAAGAGCGAGTCTCGCTCACCCCTGTCTTCTCAGCAACCTTGTTAGCCAGAGATTTGGCCACGGCCTTGGCAATTAGCGTCTTGCCACAGCCTGGTGGGCCATAAAGCAATATGCCTTTAGGGGCCAATAGCTGGTGTTCGGCATACAAGTCGGCATGAAGAAACGGCAACTCGACAGCGTCTCGAATCATTTCTATCTGAGTTTTCAGACCGCCTATGTCTTCATAGGCGATGTCGGGCACTTCTTCTAGCACCAACTCTTCTACCTCAGACTTAGGTATTCGCTCGTAGACGAAACCCGATCGTGGTTCGAGTAGCAAAGAGTCGCCAGAACGCAAAGAGACGCTGCGCAACGGCTCTGCCAGAGTCACTATGCGCTCTTCGTCTGCTCGACCAAGAACCAATGCCCGCTCACCGTCGGCAAGGATCTCTTTGAGCATTACCACTTCGCCAACTTTCTCGAATTCCAAGCTGGTCGTTACGTTCATCGCTTCGTTCAGTAGAACTTCTTGACCAGCGTGAAGAGCGTCTTTGTTCAGGCTCGGGTTCACCTGAACGCGCATCTTTCGTCCGCCTGTAACGATGTCAACTGTGCCGTCTTCGACTTGATTTAAAAACGTGCCATAACCGGCTGGTGGCTGAACCAGGCGATCTATTTCGTCTTTGAGTAGCACGATTTGCTCGCGCGCTTCTTTCAGGGTCTCCGTCAAACGCTCATTATTTGAGGCAAGGCGCTTTAGTTCTGCCTCGAGGACTGTTAGGCGCTCTTCGTTCATAGGGTCAAGGCTACTAAGGTGTCAAAACTTCGCTCGTGTTCGGTTTAGTGCTATACGCGGACTTACTACTTCTGCGTTTTCGAACGGGTGCCACCGTGCCATGTGACATACGTCTAGCTGCGACTACGAATCCGGTGTGTGATTGGGTTGAATGCGAAGGTCGCACTGAGAGACCGAGCACGTGCCAGTCACGCCAAAAGACCTCATGAGCTGATGGTTCGAACCAGTCGCCTGAATCACGAAGCCCTTCGACAAGTTCAGACATCTGAGTGGTGGTTGTCACGTAGGCAACCAAGTGCCCGCCTGAACGCAAAGCTCTAGAGACAGCACCCAGCAGATCCCAAGGCTTAAGCAGATCGAGAACTACCACGTCGCATTCGGGTAAGGGTGTAGTTGGAACCACCTCTTGCACGGTGAGAGTCCAGTTACGTGCACCCTGCGGGGCCATTGACTCGACATTTTTGGTAGCAATCTCAGCAAAACCTGCTCGCGCCTCAAACGAATGTACGTGGCCTTCGCTACCAACCGCCCTTAGAAGATAGCTTGTAAGCGCACCAGAGCCTGCCGCTATTTCGACAACGCGGTCACCTGGCTTGATATCGCCTGCTAGAACTATTGCCGCGGCATCCTTGGGGTAAACCACTGCCGCTCCGCGCGGCATATTCACACCTGTCTCAGCCAAACTTGGACGAAAAACTACGTATTGGGCACCCTTGCTATTGACCACTATCGAGCCTTCTTCTTTGCCAACGAAATCTGTATGCGGGGTGTGACCTTGATGAGTTTGTAAAGCAGATCTTTCACTTAGCGTGAAGTAGTACTTATGACCCTTGGCATCAATTGCCACAACACGATCACCAAACGACAAGGTGCTTGGGGCAACGCTCAGCGCGTCACCAGAGCTGGTGTCAGGCTGATTTGAGAACTCGATTTAGGTCATCACTAGTCAAGACCCCGACAATTCGGTTCTCGTCATCAGTTATCAGCAAACTTGGGCGGCGCGATTCATACATTGCCCGCAGAATCGACTCACCGGTAGCACTCGCAGAGACCTTCTGTGCCTCGTTGATCGGGGCCATAATCGAAGCAATCGAAGTCCAAGGCTGCTTGGCAGGTGGCACTCGCCGCACTTCAGCGTCGGTAACTATCGCCTCGGGTACCCCTGATGCGGAACAAACCACGAGGGCACCCGCCTTGTTGTCTCGGGCACGCCTGACACCCTCAGACACCGTGATGTCACTTGGCACCGGGATCGCTTTTCGGACGAGATCACGCGTACGCAATTCAGGAATCTTGGCAATGGCACCAGCTTCTTGCCAGGCGCGAATCGACGTAGCACCGATCCAGGCAGCGATGAGTGCGGTAAAGACATAAAACACCCATGATTGCGATATTGAACCTGTGGCTAACAGATAAGGCGAGGCCAGAATCAGCAGCGCTATCAAAATTCCCGTAACGGCAGCAAAGCGAATACCTAGTTGCTTGTTCTTTGTTACTCCCCAAACAAGACTCGAGAGGATCACTCCCCCGTCCAACGGAAGAGCTGGCGCAAGATTGAACACCGCCAAAATCAAGCTAATCTGCGCGATTGAAATCAGCGTCACTTCAATGATTAGCGGCACAGCACCCGCGGCTAACTCGGCCAAGATGTAGCTCGCTGCGGCAATAACTAGGGTTACCGCAGGGCCGGCTGCGGCTATGACCCCGTCTCGACCAGCAGTTGACCCAGCCCGTTCGAAGCGCGTGACACCACCCAAGGCATATAACGAAATCTCTGTCACTTTGGCACCCAGTGCCCGAGCAGATAACGCATGGCCAAGCTCGTGAGCCAGCACGGTCACGAAGATGACAATGGCGAGACCTACTGCTGCAGCCCATGCGACCGTTGGGTCAAAGAAGCGCTCGTAACGAGGCACGAAAATGTAAGCGAGAAAAGCCACCCCGATCAGAGCACTCGGGCCAACCTTTAACGGAATGCCAAAAATGGCCAAATTCTTAGCCTGCGTTGAAATAAGCAGCCTCTGGGTGGTGAAAGATGATCGCGCTCGTGGACTGCTCTGGGTGCAACTGAAACTCTTCAGATAATGAGACACCAACCCTTTGGGGTTCGAGTAATTCCATGATCGAAGTTTGAAGAGACAAGTCAGGGCATGCCGGGTAACCAAACGAGAAACGCTCCCCCTGGTACTCCTGCTTGAGAATTCCGTTCAAAGACGGGGCATCCGCAGCCCCAATACCCCATTCGATGCGAACTCGAGAGTGCCAGTACTCGGCGAGTGCTTCAGTCAACTGCACTGAAAGGCCGTGCAACTCAAGATATTCGCGGTATTCGTTTCTTTCAAAGATGGCAGCGGCCGCCTCATCAATACGAGAACCCATGGTTACTACATGAAAGCCAACGTAATCTGGCCCGCTGCCAACAGGTTTTAAGTAATCAGCCAGACACAGCCGCCTGTCTCGGCTCTGCCGGGGAAACTTCAGGCGCAATCGCTCGGTGCCTGCATTTGGACCATCG
>VGAH01000065.1 GCA_016870945.1 Actinomycetota bacterium
GTCGCCTTTGGCCGCGCAAATCACCGACCACCCAAACACAACGATGAAAGTGATTACCCCAAGGGGCATGAATGCTGCTGAAATACCAAAATTCCCCAGCGGTTTTAGCATCACGCAAATCTGTATGGCATAGCCAACGTAGAGAATTACCGCGGCAACCAACACGCTTGTTGTCGGTGCCACACCAGTAAGTGCCCATTTAGCAAGTGCGTAAGGCAACTCCCACGAGGCAACCATTACCCCTGAAAACCAGAAGATGACACCTAGTGACCAAAGCCAATTACTACTAAGCAACGCCGGTGCAAGGTTCTTGGTAAAGCCTTCAAACATCTGGCCTATGCCTTCGGGGTACATGCGAAACTCCACCTGATTGCGACCTGCAAAGGTCTTGACATCTAGCCCCGCGGCTTCATATGCGCGCCCAAGCTCGACATCTTCAATTATCGAATTACTTACTAATTTGTGACCACCGACGGCAAAGTAGTCACTTGACTTGGTTGCGAGTACCGGGCCAAATGCCAACGAGGCCTTGCGCCCGAGGCGAGCGCCCATCGCGCCAAGTAAGTTAAACGTGGCTGCGAATCGCTCTGACCATTTGAACATGCGATGAAAAGGCTGGACGCTAATTAGCCCATTTGCCATCTCTACTTGTGATGCCAATCGAGCGATCAATGTTTTACTAGGCAAGGTGTCAGCGTCAAGAAAAACCAATAATCCATAAGGGTTTTGATTAGCCCCCTGCCAGCAAGCCCAGTTTTTGCCAGTCCACCCGATAGGGAGATCTTTACTTTCGAGCACGATCGCCCCGTTAGCGCGTGCAACTTCAGCCGTCTTGTCGGTTGAATGATCATCGACAACTGTGACCGTGCACGGGTAAGTCTGATTACTTAGGCGGGGGAGTAGATTTTTTAAGTTTGCTTCTTCATTTCGCGCCGGTACGACTATGTTGACGCGGGCACGTGGGGTGTCGGTGTCAACGGGCTCGGGTAGGGGCCTCGCAATTGGCCTCATGCCCCAGCCGAGTAGCCATCGAAAAAGCAGCGTCCACGAGTAGAAATCCACCAAGGGCGATTTTGGTGGGCATCGGCTGGCCCCTAGCATGGGCGCACTTGGCCGGGGAGGCCCCGGCCCATGCGAGAGAGGCATTAAATGTCTGAGGTAGTCGAGTTCACGTTGCGCGTAAAGCCAGGCCACTACGACCAAGTTGTGGAGCTCTACTCAGACTTTGCCCATGACTACATGGCGATTAACCCCACTTTGAAGACGGTTTTGATCGTGGGCGACGCAGGCGCGGGCACGGTTCGGGGCATCGGTGTCTATGACACGGCTGCCGACGCTGCCGCAGTCAATAGCGACGCGATCTTCGCCAATTTCAATGACGCAGTGGCACCTTTGATTACCGGCTCGCCCGAGCGGGTGTTGCTCGACTTGCTTCACGCCTGGTCTAGGTAGCCGCACAGGGGGCGCCTAGGGGGCGCCTAGCTCTTAAAAATCGGGGGTTTTTGGGCCCTACGGGGCGTGTCGGGTGGTTGATTCGAACATATGTTCGGATACCTTTTACCCAAGGGGTCGTTTTCCCCAACGAACCCCTAGGGGCGTGCCGAGCTGGCGGAATTGTCAGACCTGCTCCATAGCGTCACCGGCACCTACCTAAAACATCCGACGGGTACCTAACGAAGGGCTGAGCATGGCAAAGACAGATAGTTTGGCGAAGGTGACTCAACTACCGAGGGCTCTCTCACCTGAGCGTGAGCGCGCACTTGATACCGCTCTATCGCAGATCGAGCGCCAGTTTGGCGCTGGGTCGGTAATGCGTCTAGGTCTTGAAGACCTGCCGCCAATGGCGGTAATACCCACCGGCTCTATCGCCCTTGACGTGGCGTTAGGCATTGGCGGTTTGCCCCGAGGTCGAGTTGTCGAGATCTTCGGCCCTGAATCATCTGGCAAAACCACGGTCGCATTGCACGCGATTGCAAGTGCTCAAGCTCTGGGCGGTATCGCCGCTTTCATCGACGCTGAGCACGCACTCGACCCTGAATACGCCAAGAAGCTAGGGGTCGACATAGATGCCTTGCTAGTTAGCCAACCTGATACCGGCGAGCAAGCACTCGAGATCGCAGACATGTTGGTGCGCTCTGGCGCGCTTGACTTGATTGTCATCGATTCAGTGGCGGCATTAGTGCCTCGAGCCGAAATCGAAGGCGAGATGGGTGACAGCCACGTCGGTTTGCAGGCTCGTTTGATGAGTCAAGCTCTACGCAAGATGACAGGGGCTCTAGCCGGCTCGAACACCACCGCGATCTTCATCAACCAGTTGCGAGAAAAGATTGGCGTGATGTTCGGTTCGCCCGAAACCACTACGGGTGGGCGTGCTTTGAAGTTCTATTCATCGGTTCGACTTGATGTACGCCGAATCGAAACCCTCAAAGAAGGCACCGAAGCCGTGGGTAATCGAACCCGCGTCAAGGTAGTCAAAAATAAGGTGGCACCGCCCTTCAAGCAAGCAGAGTTCGACATCGTTTACGGTGAGGGCATCTCGCGCGAGGGCAGTCTTATTGACCTCGGTGTCGAGCACGGCATCGTGCGCAAGTCAGGTGCTTGGTTCACTTACGAAAGTGACCAGCTTGGCCAGGGCAAAGAAAATGCTCGTGCCTTCTTGCGCGACAACGCCGATATTGCCTTGGCGATTGAAAACCAGATTAAGGTGAAGCTTGGCGTGCCAGGTGCAGTACCTGAAGCAGTACCTGCGCTAAAAGCTGAGCCGAAAGCCGAGTCAGAAACCGGGCCGAAAGTAGAAGAGGAAATCTCAGTTGCCAAGAGCGGCTAACAAAGCGCGATCTAGCTTGGCAGCAAGAAGTCATTTGAAGTTGGTAGGTGAGGGCGAGCAGTCGCCCTCACCATCAGCACCAGATATTGACAGTGATGTTGACGCTGCGCGTGAAATCGCCCTTAAGCGTTTAACTTACGCGCCCAAGACCAAAAGAGTTCTCACCCGTGACCTGGTGAAGCGAGGCGTATCTTCCCAAGTCGCTGAACAGGTAGTTGATCGAATGGCTGAAGTTGGGCTGATAGACGATGCCGCTTTCGCGCAGGCCTGGGTTAGCACACGGCATTCGGGTCGTGGCTTGGCCAGGCGCGCACTGCGCTCAGAGTTGAGGTTGCAAGGTGTCGCTGACGAGGTGGCAAGTGAGGCGGTCGAGGTTCTAAGCACCGAAGACGAATTCGCTAGGGCTCGCCAATTGGTGCTGAGGCGAATTCGGGCAACGGGTTCATTGGGTGATGAAAAGCAGATTCGTCGACTCTCTGGCATGTTGCAGCGAAAGGGCTACAGCTTGGGGCTGATTTCAGCGGTCTTGCGTGACGTGGCGGCCAACCCCACCTAGGGGGGCACCTTTTTCGACCGAGCCGTGGTCACAATGCATTCGTTGTGTGAGCTTGCTTGCTCACTTCTAGCCTGTGCCATGTGAAGGGGCAAAAGACCTACTCGGTCGTCACGTTTGGGTGTCAGATGAATGCCCATGACTCAGAGCGAATTGCTGGGCTCTTAGAGGGCATGGGTTTCAAGAAAGCCCCCACATATGAACCCAAGCTCGGTGAGCCGGGGTTAACGCCAGCAGATGTCGTCGTCTTGAATACGTGCGCAGTAAGAGAACACGCCGACACTCGTCTCTACGGAACCTTAGGCCACTTAGCGGGCCTAAAGAAGAAACGCCCGGGCATGCAGATAGCCGTTGGTGGGTGCCTGGCCCAGAAAGATCGAACCGAGATCTTGAACCGTGCCCCTTGGGTTGATGTTGTGTTTGGAACGCACAATGTTGGTTCACTGCCAGTCTTGTTAGGCCGAGCGGCCTTTTCGAATCAAGCGCAAATCGAGATCATGGAATCACTTCAGGCATTCCCGTCAGAGCTACCCGTGCGTCGAGCGGCCGAACACTCAGCGTGGGTGTCGATTAGCGTTGGTTGTAATAACACCTGCAGTTTTTGCATTGTTCCAAGCCTTCGAGGCAAAGAGCGTGACAGAAAGCCAAGTGAGATTCTCGAAGAGATATCCGCCTTGGTGGCAGACGGGGTAGTAGAAGTCACGTTGCTAGGTCAAAACGTAAATTCCTATGGGGTTGAGTTTGGCGACAAGCAGGCTTTCTCGAAACTGTTAATTCAATGTGGCAAAATCGAGGGCTTAAGGCGCTTGCGCTTCACGAGCCCCCATCCGAAGGACTTCACCGACGATGTCATCGAAGCCATGGCCAGATCTCAAGTTGTGATGCCCCACCTTCACATGCCGTTGCAGTCAGGAAGTAATGCCATATTGCAGTCGATGCGGCGCTCTTATCGACGAGAAAAGTACCTAAGCATTCTTGAAAAAGTTCGTGCGGCCATACCCGGGGTGGCAATTTCTACTGACATAATCGTCGGCTTTCCAGGTGAGACTGAAGAGAACTTCCAAGAAACCTTAGATCTCGTCAGAGCAGCCCGATTCTCTACGGCTTACACATTTAAGTATTCAAAGCGCCCAGGAACTGCAGCAGTTTCGCTAGAGGGGCACTTAAGCCCCGAGGTCGTGGCTGAGCGCTATCAGCGATTAGTGGCTCTAGTTGATGATGTAAGTCTTCAAGAAAATAGAAAGCAGATCGGTGAAACCGTTGAGGTGATGGTGGGGTCAAAGAGTGGCAGCAAAGACGGTGGCCGTGCTCGTCTTAGTGGCAGGGCACGTGACAATCGACTTGTGCACTTTTCGGCTAATGGGCTTGAAGGCGACATAGAACCGGGTGATTTGGTAAGAGTCGCAGTATCTGAGTGTTCCCCCTTCTTCTTAATTGCTGACGGTGC
Source organism: Actinomycetota bacterium (assembly GCA_016870945.1). Lineage (GTDB taxonomy): Bacteria > Actinomycetota > Actinomycetes > S36-B12 > UBA5976 > VGAH01. The sequence goes on from VGAH01000065.1 coordinate 4,828, forward strand.
TATCACTTCGCACGTTAAGACTCGAACGCGATTTAACGCAGGTCTTAACGAAATCGATCGCAGCCCAAACTCAGCTGTCAACCTTGGGATCCCGGTGTTTGTTGGCTCCTGAAGTTCTGGCAGTTGTTGGCCCCACAGCTATGGGCAAGTCGGCCCTCGGTGTGGCTTTGGCCCTTGAACTAGGTGGTGAAGTCGTAAACGCGGACGCCATGGCCCTTTACCGCGGCAT
>VGAH01000066.1 GCA_016870945.1 Actinomycetota bacterium
ATGTACTGCCCGCCCGTTGCAATTACCCAAATAATCAACCGCAATGGCGAGTCGATTCCGGTACCTACGTCACCGTGTAGACGCGTACTTTCTGAAGGGACTGCAGACTCGGTAACGATGTTGCTTCGCGGCGTGATGGGTGGTGGCACCGGCAGCACGTTTGCCCTTGATCGTGACTCTGCTGGTAAGACCGGCACGACTGACGAGTCGGCAGCCGTTTGGTTTGTTGGTTATACGCCTGAGTTATCGGCTGCGGTTTGGGTTGGTGACCCTCGGGGTGGAAGTAAGTACCCGCTGCGCGACATCGAAATAAATGGTGAGTACTACTCGCAGGTCTATGGCTCTTCTTTGCCCGGGCCAATCTGGAAGGCAGCAATGACGGGCGCGCTAGTTGACGCCCCTAAGACAAGTTTTCAAATAAAGCCCCGATGGAAGATGGGTGACGCAGGAATCGGCCCAACAAAACCTGTCAAAGAAGTCGTCGAGATTTTGCCGATCGACCCGAATGCACCGGTCGACCCCAATGCGCCTGGAGCCCCAGTAGTGCCGCCGGCTGCGCCAGTTACGCCGGTGCCGCCGGTTCCAGCGCAGCCTTAACTTTCGAGGCGACTAAGCCCCCGTCCGCCCTGCCCTTCGTCTTTGGCGTAACACGTTTCATTACTTCGCCCATCGCCTTACCACCAGTCGCACCCGATTGAGCCACTTCTGCCACGGCTTCAGCCACGATTGCATCTACTTCAGATTCGGTTAAGGCCTCAGGCAAATAACGTTCAAGGACTTGAAGTTCTTCACGTTCGCGCACCGCAAGCTCAGGGCGTTGCGCTTCGTCGTAAGCCTCAGCCGCCTCTCGACGTCGCTTAGCTTCTTTTGAGATCACCTCGACAACTTCTTCGTCACTTAGCTCTCGAGCTTGTTTGCCTGAAGTCTCAGTCGTTGAAATAGCGGTGAGGGTTAGTCGAATGGTCGCTGACGTGAGTTCATCGCGAGACTTAATCGCGGTCGAGAGATCGCTGCGCAGTTTCTCTTTCAAATTTGCCACGGCCTCATTGTGGCGCATTCGTGCGAAGATACGCCCGTGTCGAAACTAAAGGCCCTTGCAGGCGCTGCCTTGGTCACCGGAGCAACCGTTGGGTGGTGGGGCTATCGCCACGGTGCTAGGGACTTTCGCCTGGTGCGCCAACAGGTGCCCAATCGAAAAGTCGCACTGAGAATTCTGCACATTTCAGACCTGCACCTTGGCAAACACAATCGAGCGCTTGCCCGTTGGTTGCCAGGCCTAGCTAGCTTGCGCCCTGACTTGGTGGTGGTAACTGGTGACTCACTTTCGGGTCGCGATTCAGTTGGTGGGGTTCTTGATGTGCTCGAGCCTTTCTTTGCCTTCCCGGGGGTGATGGTTGGCGGTTCGCACGACTATTACGAACCGCGAGTGATTAATCCGTTTAAGTATTTGCGAGGGCCTAGCAAAGTTGTCGAACATCGACCTGAGATGCCTTGGCGAAGTTTGAAGACTGCGGTGCAAATCGCGGGGTGGCATTGGCTTGAAAACTCTGCCGTCAGCATGTCAATTGGTGGGGTCACGGTAAATGTGGCCGGCGTTGACGACGCCCATTACGGACGAGATGACTCTGCGAAGGCAATTGGTGAGCTTCGTGAATTAGGCGATTCTGCAGATGTTGTTCTTGGTGTGGCACACGCACCGTATTTGCGAGTAGTTGACACCCTTGCTGAAGCCAAGGTGGATTTGATCTTGAGCGGCCACACACACGGTGGGCAGATTCGACTGCCTCGTGTTGGTTCGCTAGTAACTAATTCGGATCTGCCTAACAAGTACTCGAAAGGCTTGGCGCGCTATCAGGGTGGCACCTGGTTGCATGTTTCTGCTGGGCTCGGCACCTCGCCGTTTGCACCTATACGCATTGGCTGCCCCCCGGAGGCAACTTTGCTGGAGCTGACCCCTAACTAACGAAGTCCGTTGACGGCATCAACGAAGAAACTCGTGGTCTGACCTGACTCGTCAGTAACCGTCAACGTGGCCGTGCCATTTGAAACCACACACTGCACGGTTGCAGCATCTGGCGAAATGATCGAGAGAACTTGGGTTCCGTTTATGACTGCCCGTGGTGTTTCTACTAGCTGACGCCACCCGAATGCCGCCTTACCGTTGCTTAACTCGATTGAAAGTGGTTGGCAATCTCTCGGATCAAACGCATGCAAAGTCGGGGTCTTCTCAGCGCGCTCGAGATTCGAGTGGGCGGCAGACACCCGTCCAACTTGATCGCCAGTTACGATGAAATCCGGCGCAAAGGCCCATGGCACTGAAATGGTCGCAGGCTTCGTGCCTTTTTTGGTTGGGCCAGCGGCGCGATCGAATGTCACCAAAGTCTTGGACGGGTAATCCACAACTACCGTGCGAGTTCGCAATGGCTTCTTTTGCTTCTTAGGTTGCTTATCACGAACGGTGACCACTGTTCGCGCTTCGTCGGTGTAACTCGAAGTGAGCTGCGATGTACCTGGCTCGTAAGCGATTGCTGCGTTGGCACCGGTTACCACTGGGGTGTTATGCGCGGCTTTACTTATGAGGTACGCGCGATCGGAATTGCGGTCGTAGCCGGCGTGTGCGCCATCGATTAGCACGCGAGTGCCATCTGCGAAGTAGGTAACCGCAAGATGGTCATCGTGCCCATGGTTCTTACGCTTTGGCCCAAAGCGCACAGACCAATGCATGGCGTTTGGGTCTTGCCAACTTGAACGGCCAAATGCGTAGCCATCTTGGTAAATCGCAGTAGTTGGCAATTGCGTGCGATCTGTTATGCCGATGCGATTTACCAACGTGTCACCAATCGGAACCATCTGTCCGTCGGGTTGAGTGGCGTGGGCATTGAAGTCAGCTAGTAGTGCCAGGCGGCGGTTGAACTCTTCTCGAGTTTCTGGGGGGATGCTCGCGAGGTCGCATTTCTCAATTTCGTTGAGGGCTTCTTCCCAGGCGCGCCAGTTAAAAAAGGCGTAGCCGGTGGCTTGTTCGTTATTGACCCCCGATGCGTTAACGGCGAATTCGAAATCGTCTTTCATGCGCCGCCAGGCGGTATTGACCCATGACTGCTCGGCTTGCTGACAACCTGACCTCACCAGACTCATGTTCTGCATTAAGCCGTGGTTGTGGCGGCGAAAGTAGTTTTTGTCGTCCATCTGCCACCTGGCTAATTGCCCCATCATTTTTTGTAGGTCGTTTGGCAAGAGCGTTACAGCGGCGATGCAAGCGAGCGTGGTTAGGCGCAGTGAGACTGGGTGATCAGACCAAGCCTCTTGATAGGCACGAGATGGTTTTGTCACGTTTGCGTCATGGCTTCGTGCGATTTCTATAGCTTTGTTTAGGGAGTCTTGGTTACCTGTCTTTAGAAAGTCGTCTACGTAACCTCTTGCCCAAGCCAGACCGTGCAGGTAAATGGGCCAACTGCGAGATTGGGTTGGGTTGGTTCGCCAGTTGATCGGGTTACCGATGAATATCTGCTGTTTTGAGACGGGGTCGATGACTAGGCCGGAATCCCAGAGGGATTTCTCACCCATGATGGTGTAGCCGCGACATGACGATGGAATGGTTTGGTCGGGGTTTTGCTCTGGCTCGGGCTCGATTTCAGTTGGCGCTTCATCGACGGTGACTGGTGTGGGTACGGGTGTGGCGTCGATGGTGTTGGCGTTCGCTGGTGCGGCGACGAGCACGGTGGCGAGTAGCGCGCTGGCGAGCACGGTGGCCGCGGTGACCAGGGCCGTGACAAATGCGATGGCCTTTGATGCGATCACGAAAGCGGCAAAAGCCCCCGGTCAGACATCTCTTGCAGACTTGGCGCCTCGGCGTCTTTCGGCGAAAGCAAATGCTCGATATGCCGCGGCCATTCGATTTTGATTTGGCTGTCATAGACGTTGATTCCGAACTCTCGATTCGGGTCAAACGGGGTTGAGGTCAAGTAACACATGGTGACTTCTTCGGTAAGTGCCATGAATGCATGGCCCAGGCCTTCTGCCAAGAAAAGGCAGGTGTGGTCAGCGGCACCGATTTCGAAGGCGCGATATTGCCCAAACGTCTGTGAGCCCAAGCGGATGTCAACTACGACGTCGAGCGCCCGTCCAGCCACACAAGTCACGAATTTCGCCTGGCCCGGCGGGGTGATCGCGTAATGAATGCCGCGAATCGTGCCCTGTTTTGAGACTGAGATGTTTTGCTGGGCGACGGGCATTTCGCGTCCGGTGAGCTCGAGGAGTTTGCGTTGCGTGAAAGATTCGAGAAATACCCCACGGTCGTCAGGGTGAAGTGCCGGGTGAATTACCCATGAGCCACTGATTCCGGTTGGTTCAGCGCGCATTTGGTGAAGGTAGCAGCGCTCGCGCGTTGGGGTGCCGCTCGTCAGTCAACAAATTCAATCAATAACCAGTCGTCATCGACCTGTGAGGCAGTCGCACCGTCGCAAGCGAAAGGTTCGAGCCTGGGGTTCACAGCAGAAGCTCCGAGCCAGATCAAATACCGGCGCGGCTTGGCAGCTTGCCAGACCTCACACTGCCTTGAACGCAACGGCTCAAGCACAAGAGCCAGCACTGAGTTGAACTGTAAAGAATTAGGAAGCGCTTTGGTGAGAGACAAAAGATTTCCATTTGGCAAGACAACTTCATAATCTCGACCTTCGAGGCCTGGTATGTCAGGGAGCTTCGGATCAATAACCCATGCGCTCAGGGGCAACGGGCGCTTTTGTTGTTCCCTAGTTCCCGGGAGCCAAGGAGGCAACGAAAAAAGCGACATAGCAAGTGCGCCGGTTAAAGCAACCATGGGCAGACGTGCCCATGGCGAACCCCCGTTAGCCAGGTGCTCACGTTCTTGAGAACCCGCTATGAGATTCACGGCCAGTAGGCACACGACGGCGCCCCAAAAAGGCAACAGTGCGGTGGCAACAATCGGGGCCGGTCGAGTTGCATATGCGG
>VGAH01000067.1 GCA_016870945.1 Actinomycetota bacterium
GCCCGATGGGTTCCCCGCATCGATGGGGGCACTTCTTGCCATCGCAATGAGAGGTGACTCTGCGGCCGTGCGCGATGGCTTGGCGGCAGAGGGTTTCATCAAGCCTGGGGTCGAGCTAGACCAACAAAGTCTGCTTGCCTACTTGGCACCCTTTACTGAGCCAGCAGAGACAGAAACGTTTACCTACTCGAGAGAATGGATGCGAAAGCAATTCAATCGAGTCAATGACCCACGAAACCCAGACTTTGTCGTGGGGATGAAATTGAACCTACCGCCTAATTACTTGCTGATTCATCGAGTTTGGCTCGGCAGCATCGGGGTGATGTGCCAACTTGGTGCAACGGTGCCCGCACGAACCGAAATAGAAAAGTGGCTACCCGGCTTTAGTGCCGCCTAATTCGCTTCCCAACAAATGGGCGATTTCATCAAGTGACAAGAGAGACTCAGGCCTTAGCTCATTCGCATCTGGCAAGAAGACGAATAGGGCATCGACTTCTTCTGCGCGCAGCGAGTGGGTATTTGCCCATGCGTGGCGATATAGCGAAAGTTGCAACGGGTCAACGAATTCGGCACTCCCGGTCTTCCAGTCGACGATGGTGTAACGCCCATCGATCTTGAAGACTGCGTCGGCACGGCCCGCAATCGCTCGACCCGCAATTGAAATCAAGAAGTCCCACTCGAGTTGCACTGGCGAGAGCTCAGCCCAACGTGACTTCAAGAAGCCTGCTTTTACGGCCTCAAGTTGTGAATCTGTGCCAATCTGTGAGTCGGCAGCACCTGGTAAATCAAGCGGTTCAACCAGTGCTGAGACTCGATAGTGATCTTCGACCCAAGCGTGAAATTCTGTGCCTCGTCGCTTTGCAGGTGAAGGTGCGACGGGCATCGGACGAAACAGATTGACAGCAAACTGATCAGGGTCTTTGTTGAGGGCCGATACTTGGCTCACTGACAGTGAGGCAGGCAGTGAAACAACGCGCTGCGTGCTCATCGCGGCCTTAGCCTCAGCGATCATTTCGCGGGCAACCCTCAATAACCCTTGCGATTGCTGGTCGTGTTGCTTAAGTGTTGGGTCGGCCTCGCGCATCAATGAATCAACCAGAGTTGCCGCTTCGCGCAATCGCATCTGACGTTGTTCATTGACCGGCAGTGGCCATATCGCTGACCGGCTTAAGGCAAGTAACGGGTTTGTGGCATCTGGGCTTGGTTGAAGCGCCCACCCCGCAATGGCGCCAGCCCCCGCCTCGGCAGCTTCTGCTAATTCGCTTAGGTAAGCAGAGGGCACTCGAGGTTTCTTTACGTGACTGCCCCAGACGTGACCACTTGCGAAAAGTTGTTTCTTTGCTCGCGTAACAGCCACATAAGCCAACCGACGCTCTTCAATTAATGCTTGTTCCTTCATACGCTCACGAAAACTCTCTAAGGCCGTAGTGGTCAAACCTGAACTCCAATCAGGGTCGGCCGGAATATGCATCGAGTCACCCCGCAATACGTGTGGAATCTGACTTGGGTTGGTAGTCCACCTCGCGCGAGAACGGCTACTTGGAAACACTTCATCTACCAAGGCCGGAACGAAAATTACCTCTCGCTCAAGCCCCTTAGCGCTGTGAACCGTCATGATGGTGACAGCGCCCGGGGTCGGGGCCAACGAGATTCTTGTCTGCTCGTCCCACTCGCTAGAGGCCGAAAGCCAGGCCAACACCCCACGAAGCGACGACTCGCCATCTAGAGAAGTGAATTGCTCGACAAGGTCGCGAAATGCCATGACGTTTTGGTACCTACGAAGACTGTACGAAACTGGGTCACTTCTTAGTTCGATGTCGTAACCAGTAGTGAGCATCACTGCGTTTAACAGATCAGCTAGCCCGTCACTACTGCGCTTTCGCAAGAGCGCAAGCTCAGCAGAGAATCTTGCTAAGGCTTCTTTTACCCCGCGCCCATAAGGCAAATCACCCGGGTCAGCTGCTGCGTCAGATAGCGAAACCAGATCACTTGGGTCACGATCTGCTACGGCTTCAGCTAGCTCACTAACCAAAGTCGTTTCGCCGCGCTCACTCTTGTCAGCCACAAGTTGTTGGGCCCTAGCGCCAAGTAGTGACAGATCACGTAGCGACAGCCCCCAGCGCGGGCCCCCCAGTAAGCGAGTTATAGAAACGTTGTCACTTGAATCATCGATGACATTTAGCATTGCGATTAGTTCGGCGACCTCTGGCAAAGCGATTAGCTCACTGCTGCCTGCGACGGCAACTGGAATGCCAGACGAATGCAGGGCCGTGAACAAATCTGGCACTTCTTGGCCTCTTCGAACCAGAATCGCAATCTCACTTGGGTCTGTGCCCGCGGCTATCACGTGCTGACAGTTCTCTCGCACCCACTCGACTTCTTCGGGCCAAGTCATCGCATACTTAACTTGCACCTCGCCCTCTTGAGTGCGATCGGGCGTAGATGCCAAGACCACGGAATTGGAATAGATCTCTCGTAAGGGTTCACTTATTCGATTAGCCGCGTCCAAAATCTTTTGGCCGCTTCGAAAATTCACGCTGACTGGGTAGCTCTCTGCGGGGGCGCCATCGGCCTTCTTAAAGTGCGAGGGGAACTCAGTTAAGTTCGCAGACGAAGCCGCCCGCCATTCATATATCGACTGCAACGGGTCACCCACGGCGGTCAAAGGATGCGAATCACCAAAACAAGCAACCAGAAGTTGGCGCTGGGCCACCGAGGTGTCTTGGTACTCGTCTAGCAGAACCACTCGGTGACGGGCGCGCAAGGCCGTGACGGCTAAAGAATTGGTGGTGACCACCTCTTGAGCAAGCCGAATTTGATCAGAGAAATCAATGACGCTTCGGCGGATCTTCGCCTCACGAAACTCGTCAACCAATTCGCTAAGAACCATTCGTTGCTGCACGGTCTTTAGTACTCGGGCCTCTTCTTTATTACCGCGGCCGCGCTCACGTAGAGCTTCGAGGATCTTTTCGTCTTGGCGGCGAAGGGTGTTAGTGCTTACGCCATGACTTGCGAGGGTGTCATCGAGCCCGATCAAATGGGTAACGACTTGGCGCTTAGAAAGTGCTAGATCTTCAAGCGGTAGGTCGCTCTTTAAGGCCACGCGTGCCGCTAATTGATATCGCGAGACATCGGCCAACAGTTGCGCGTTGGGCTCGACGCCAATCAAGACGCCGAACTCGCTAACGATGCGTTGTCCGAAGGCGTTGTAGGTGAGAACTAGCGCGTTACCAGCAACCCGCTCAGCCAATTCATTGGCAGCCTTGTTGGTAAAGGTAAGCCCAAGAATTGACTCTGGCTCGAAGCCACCTTCGCTTACCAGCCACTCGACACGTTTGGCCATCACGAAGGTCTTACCCGTACCAGCACCTGCTTGCACCAGCGTTGGCACCATCGGCGCCCGTGCTGCTGCTGCTTGCTCGTTCGTAAGAGTCATTAGCCAAGCACTCTTTGGCCAGGGGCCTTTATTGGGCAGAGTGTCTGGTACTCACAAAAGAAGCAGTGCGAGCACTCAGTTGCAGCAAAGTCTTCTTTTCGTATTGCCTTGATTGAATCTAGAAGAAGCTCGGTGAACCACCCAGTGTCGATTGAATCAGCGACCTGAACGAGTGCTTGACCTTTTGAATCTTTTCGAAGTTGCACGAGTTCAGCGCCCGCATCAACACCGCCGGGTACGACTTCATCGAAAGCACCCAGCTGAGTCGCCATTCGATAAGTGCCAAGTTGTGCGTTAGTGCGAGCCTTTTCATTACTTGGCGGGCGTTTAGAAGTTTTGAAATCGATGATGTGGACTTGGGTTGGGTCAGCCACCTCTACCTCGATGCGGTCTACCCGTCCGACGAGTGTTGCCTTGTCATCGCCAACCTCGATCGTCTGCTTAAAACCTGCCTCGCCAGCCTTGGCCACCCGCCCGCGCTCAGCCAAATGCCAATCAACCAGGCGCTCAACCACTTCTTCGAGTGCTTTCTCTTCGCTTCGTTCGACCCAAGTTTGGTTCGGGAACAACTGAGCCCAGATCTCGCGCAATCGCTCTTTAAGCACTTCTGTGTCGGCAACTAGTTCGTCAGTTAACAGTGCCCGTGCGAATGCATGAATTACTGAGCCCACTGTTAATGCATCAGTGCGGGTTGACTGGGCGCGGACTTGTTTCGACAAGAACCATCGCAGTTTGCATTCGCGCATTGATTCGATGTCTGACCCAGAGATCCGAACCGGCTCTGCTGTCGGGCGGACGGGGTCTGGCGCTGGCTCTAACCGCGACAAGCCCCACCAATTGGCTGGGTTCGCCGCCGGGAATAGTTCGCGGCCCTCTGCAGATCTAGCACTTGCCAGTGCTGCCAAAGCTTCTGCGGCTTGCTGGTCGAGATCTTGGTGCAGGCACCTTCGCAAGTAAGCGACGAACTCGCGCGGGTCTTTTGTTTGCGAAGCGCTAGCGAGAGCTTTCGTGGGGGTCGGGGTAATTGTTTTTAAGAATCTAGATGGCGATGCCCCGTCTGCGCTTTCGTCTGCGACAGCTGTGACCAACAACTTCTCTTTTGCACGAGTCATTGCCACATAGAGCAAGCGACGTTCTTCATGCAACATCGACTCGACCTGCTCAGGTTGGTCTACCCCAGAATCAGAAAGCCGCTCAGTGCCAAGCAAGGTGCCCCGAACACCCATTGGGGGCCAAACACCCTCGTTCACGCCCACCACTGCAACGCACGACCACTCGAGCCCCTTCGCGCGATGTGCAGTTAATACCCGCACCCCGTTGCTGGCTGCCGGTGACTCAAGCCACGACTCGACAGGGAACTGCTGTGACTTCAAGTCGGCCAAGAACGGTTTGATGCCTCTCGGGCCGCTCTCTCGCCAGTCATCACGGTTGGCCATCTCAAAAAGTGAAATCACCGCGTCTATCTCGCGGTTTGCACGCTCAGCGTCTTGGCCGAGACCGAATGCCTGTGCGTGCAGCTGATC
>VGAH01000068.1 GCA_016870945.1 Actinomycetota bacterium
GTCGTCGGGGGCTCCAGAAATCTCCATGATTTGTCCGGTCACCATTCGCTCGAACGTCTTGGCCTGAAAACGAACTGCCTCTGGGCCCAACTCGGCTAGAAGTGCCGAAGCGCGCGCAAATAGAAAATCCCCAGTCAAGATCGCCACGCTGTTGCCAAACTCTTTGTTGGCACTGTGTCGCCCGCGTCGAACGATGGCATCGTCAATCACATCATCGTGATAAAGAGTTGCCAGGTGAGTTAACTCGATTACCACGGCAGCCGTAGTGATGCCCGGCGCATTTGGGTCACCAAATTGGCTAGCGAGAACGGTAAGCGTTGGACGAAAACGCTTGCCCCCTGCCATCAATAGGTAGTTCGAGGCAGCGGCAACAGGCGGGTGATTGCTACCGACGACATCGACTAGACGTGCCTCGATGGCCGCCATTTTGCGATCGACTGTCTCAGCTAGTGCTGAATCAATCTCGGTCAGACTTTTCGGGTTCATTGCCTCTTCTTCGTCGGCTAGCTAACTTAGTTTTTGGTGTCAGCTAGCGAATGAAAACTGATGCCTGTTGCGCTAATTCGAGCATAGGTTGAGGAATCACGCCCAATAACACCGACGCGGCCACCCCAATGGCGATTGCGACTGCCGTAAATGCGCTTGGTATTGCCACCACGGGTGCTTCTCTCGGCGGTTCCGTGAAGAACATCACAACGATCAGGCGGATGTAGAACACCGCGGCGATCACGCTTGCCAGTGCCCCGATCAAGACGAGCAGCAAGGCACCGCCCTCAGCGCCGGCGGTGAAAACGGCGAACTTGGCCACGAACCCACTGGTAAATGGCACACCGGCAAACGTAAGAAGCAAGACACCGAATGCGACGGCCAGCAACGGTTCTTTTCGCCCGAGACCTGCCCAAGCTGAAATCTCTGCCGCCTCACCCCCGGGGCCGCGAACCAAACTCAGCAAGCCGAATGCTGCCACCGTTGCCACTGCGTAAGTGGCGAGATAGAACAGCATGCTGCTAACACTCGTCTGGTCGGCGCCGGCAAAACCGACAAGCAAGAAGCCGGTGTTAGCCACAGCCGAGTAGGCAAGCATGCGTTTGACGTCATTTTGAGTAAGGGCAAGCAGGCTGCCAATAACCATAGTGAGAATTGCCACCAGCCAAATAATTGGACGCCATTCCCAACGCAACCCGCCTAAGGCCACATAGAAAACACGCAAGAGGGCTCCAAAAGCGGCAACCTTGACGGCACCAGCCATAAGAGCCGTTATCGGGGTGGGTGAACCTTGGTAAACATCGGGGATCCACTGCTGAAATGGCACTGCGCCAACTTTGAAGAGCATGCCAACCGCAATGAGCACGACGCTTACCAATAGCAAGCCGCTGGTTTGTAACTGAGTGGTGATCGATATTGAAATCTCTGCAAAATCGAGGCTGCCCGAATAAGCAAACAAAAGAGCTATGCCAAACAGTAATAACGCGCTGGCCAACGAACCCAAAATGAAATACTTCAATGAGGCTTCTTGACTTAGCAAGCGCCTTCGCCGAGCAAGGCCAACCAAAAGGTAAAGCGGCAAGCTCATCACTTCTAGTGCAACAAAGAGCATCAGCATGTTCGACGCAGAGACGAACAGCATCATGCCGGTGATTGAGAAAAGCATCAGCGGCCAGATTTCGGTCTGAAGAAGACCAAGAGTGGTCACTTTGCGCTCTTCTTCACCCCCCGGGAGTGTTGAAGCTCGCCCGACGAAGGCGTCGCCTGAGGGGTCTACATGACGCTCGGCGGCCAATAAAGAAGCTAAGAAAGCTGCGACCAAGATTGCGCCCCACAAGAACAAAGTTGGGCCATCGATCGAAACCGTGCCCCCGGCCGTTACGCCTAGTCGCCCGCTGACAGCAACACCAATCGTCGCCGCGAGTGCCGAACCAAGTGCTGCGAAGCTCACCCAAATCTGGGTAACCCTGCGATACCGAGGTGCCACAAATGCTTCGATCAAGGTTCCGACCACCCCAAAACCAAAAATCAAGAGAACCGGCAGAAGTGCGAAGTAGTCAATCGAAGGCATTTGCATCATTCGCTGCCCCCCGCTAACAAAGGTTCAGCGGGTGCGACACCCAAGCTCGTTTGCAGCTGAGTGATTTCTGGTTGGACGGGGGCGATGACCGCCTGCGGCAAAACCCCCACCACGACCAACGCAATCAACACAGGCGCAAATACCAAAATTCTCGAGGTTCGTAAGTCTTGAAATTTCGTAACCTGACTAGTTGGCTCCCCGCCCATCACGCGCTGATACATCCATAGCACGTAAACAGCTGCCAGAACCAGCCCCAAAGCGGCGATGACAGCCGCAACTTGGTACCTCTGGTAGGCCCCGATTAGCACCATGATTTCGCCGACGAACCCTGCCAGGCCAGGCAGCGCCAAGGTGGCAAGACCACTAAACAAAAAGATTCCGGCAATGCGCGGCGCGACCTTTGCGACACCACCAAAGTCAGAGACGTTTGCCGTTCCCCTGCGTTCGATTAGCTCACCCAAGATCAAGAACATTCCTGCCGTAGCCAACCCGTGCGCCACCATGTAGACAATCGCACCTGTCATTGCGATCTCAGTGAAGGCAAAGATGCCTAACACGATGAAACCAAAATGCGAGATCGACACGTAAGCCAACAGGCGACGCATATCGGTTTGTGCAATGGCGATCAGGGCTGCATAGATGATGCCTGCTACCGCCAACACGATGAATAAAGGGGCAAATTGGGCACTAACCACCGGGAATATCGGTAACAAGACCACCAACATGCCGAAAGTCCCCACCTTGTCAAGCACGCCTATCAACATCACTGAAGTACCAACGGGTGCTTGTTCTGCCGAATCCGGTAACCAAGTGTGAAACGGAATCAACGGCGCTTTGATCGCGAATGCCAAGGCAAAACCCAAGAAGATCCAGACGGCTGTCGAACCGCTTAGATCAATGGCGCTAGAGAGAACGTCCATGTCAAAGGTGCCAAACCCCAGCTGGCTACGCGCAGATACGTACAGACCGATCAATGCCACCAACATCACGAGGCCACCAAATAGCCCGTAAATCAAGAACTTAGTCGCGGCTTGCGCACGCTTGGCGCCGCCATAACGCCCGATCAAGAAATAAATCGGCACCAACATCGCCTCGAACAAGACGTAGAAGAGAAAAAGATCGCGGGCCAAGAAGACACCCAAGGCACAAAACTGTGCCAACAGCAGCCATACAAAAGCCCCACGCGCCGAAGCCCCATTAGTCGGTGAGGTGTCGGTAAGTGCCAACACGATTGGGGTGAGAAAGGCAGTGAGGGCGACCATTAGAAGCCCAAGGCCAGTCATTCCGAAAGCAAACGTGATGCCAAAGCCGCGAATCCACGGGTAAGAGACAAAGTATTGGACGGGGGTATCGATGCTCGAAGCGAAACCAATGCCTAAGAAAACGGTGTAGACAAGCGCAACCAGCGAACCACTGATAGCCACTTTCTTAATTAGTGCAGCGTTCTCTTTCGGCAAAATCAACAAAATGACGGCTGTGACCAGCGGAATCAGAATCAAGGCAATCAATGCCGGAAACCCGAAACCGCTCATTGATTAAATCGCTTCTTTAGCTTCAAGCCTGTAACACCAGAACCAAGATGCCCATCAACACGACCATTGAGACAGCAACGAACATCGCGTACGAACGGATGTAGCCGGTCTGTAATCGCCTTAAGCGCCAGGACGTGAACTTGGCGGTGGCGCCCACAGCGTTAACGACCCCGTCCACCCCGTGGGTGTCAAAACGGGCGAGGCTTTCAGATAGTGACCAACCGGGTCGCATTAAGACTGATTCGTTGAACTTATCGCCGTAAAGATCAGCTCGCGCCGCTTTGGTCAAAACGCTAACTTTTTCTGGGGTAGTTGCTGAAACAGAGCGGTACTGCCAAACCGCGATGGCAGCCCCTAAAAAGACAACTGATATCAACATGACTTCTAGCCAAAGCTTTGGAAACGGCAAGACAGGTTCGATGAACCCAGTTACGGGTTCTAGCCACTGCTCAAAACGCTTGCCGCTATAGAGAACGACACCTGCGAAAACTGAACCGAGTGCTAGCAAGATCATGGGAACGGTCATGAGCGGCCCTGACTCATGTGGGTGCGAATCTTTCGGCCACCGCGGTTTGCCGAAAAATGTCATGACGAAAAGGCGAGTCATGTAGTAGCCCGTTAACCCAGCCCCCAGTGTCGTAAGGGCCCCCACGAACAAACTCTCTGAGAATGCGGCCTCGACGATCGAGTCTTTCGAGAAGAACCCTGCAAATGGGGGTACGCCGAGAATCGCCAAATAGCCAGCACCAAATGTCAAGAAGGTTAAGAGCATCACCTTTCGTAAAGCCCCATAGCGGCGCATATTCACTTCGTCATGAAGTGCGTGCATGACAGAACCAGCACCTAAAAACATGTTGGATTTGAAAAAACCATGGGTAATCAGGTGAAAAATGGCAAATACCAAACCAATTGGGCCTAAGGCCGCCGCCACCATCATGTAACCGATTTGACTCATGGTCGAACCCGCCAGCACCTTCTTGATGTCATCTTTTGCAGCACCAATCACCGCGCCCATAAGTAGTGAGATCAAAGCGACAACGAGCACTGCATTAGAGGCAAAGTTCGAAAGTTCATAAATGTCCGCGCTTCGAACTACGAGATAGACACCGGCAGTAACCATCGTCGCCGCGTGAATCAAGGCAGAAACCGGGGTTGGGCCTTCCATTGCGTCGAGTAACCACGACTGCAGCGGAAATTGAGCAGACTTACCGCAGGCTGCCAAAAGCAATAGCAGCCCTAAAACCAGCGGTACCCAACTAGGCGCTGAACCGATTTCAGTGTCGATTAACTCGAAGGTGACACCACCGAAGACGAACACCATCACCATTACTGACAGCGCCA
>VGAH01000069.1 GCA_016870945.1 Actinomycetota bacterium
CCCGATGCTCGACCAGATTCGTTTCTTCGCCGGTGCTGCGCGCGTATTAGAAGGTAAGTCAGCCGGTGAATACATGACGGGTATGACGTCATTTATTCGTCGCGAGCCGGTCGGTGTCATCGGGCAAGTGACACCCTGGAACTACCCGATGATGATGGCCGTCTGGAAGTTCGCACCAGCAATCGCTGCCGGCAATACCGTGGTGCTAAAGCCGAGCGACACGACACCGGTGACGACCGCGCGCATGGCGCAACTTGCAGCTGAGTCCGGCGTTTTGCCACCGGGGGTATTCAACGTAGTAACTGGCGACCGCGACACCGGCAGAGCCGTCGTGTCACACCCAACCCCTTCGATGGTGTCGGTAACAGGGTCGGTTCGTGCGGGCCAGCAGGTGGCAGAGGCAGTTGCCCCGCAGCTAAAGCGCGTTCACCTCGAGCTTGGCGGTAAGGCACCCGTCATCGTTTTCGACGACGCCGATATGGCAGCAGCAGCAGCCGGCATTGCTATCGCGGGTTACTTCAATGCAGGGCAAGACTGCACGGCAGCAACCCGAGTTTTGGCCTCACCGCGCATCTACGACGACTTCGTGGCAGCACTAGCCGAGCAAGCCAAGGTAACCACCACAACTTATGAAAAAGGTGCGACTGACCCAGATGCTTTGGTGCCACCTCTTAACAACGCCGCGCAGTTTGAGCGTGTAACAGGCCTGTTAGAGCGGCGCCCGGGGCATGCCGAGGTGGTGGCAGGCGGTTCTCGCGTCGGCGATCGCGGCTTCTACGTTCAACCAACCGTCATTGCAGGTTTGCGTCAAGAAGACGAGATGAGTCAGAACGAGATCTTCGGGCCGGTAATCACGGTTCAACCCTTCAGCGATGAAGACGAGGCAGTCGCCTACGCCAACGGCGTCGAGTACGGGCTTTCATCAAGTGTTTGGACGAGGGACGTCGGCCGTGCGATGCGGGTGGCCAAGCGTCTGGATTTCGGATGCGTCTGGGTCAACACTCATATTCCGATCGTGGCCGAGATGCCCCATGGTGGTTTCAAGAAGTCCGGCTATGGCAAGGATCTTTCGATGTACGGCCTCGAGGACTACACGCGCATCAAGCACGTCATGGTCAATTCGGCACTGTGAGGGCAATTAGGGTTGCAACATCGATAGATGACGCCGGGGTCATCTATCGAAACCACGAGTAGGGGGGCACGTGACAGAAGAAAAAAGAAAAGACCTTTCGAAACTACCGCCTGAGCTAAGACCCTTTCTTTCGCGTCGTGCGTTTTTGGCAGCCGCTGGTGTCACTAGCGCAGCTGCGGTCGCGGCCGCCTGTGGTGCAAGAACCTCTACCGACGTAGCCACCCCTGTCGATGCAGAGATCACCACTGAAGCGGCAACCGGCACCGTGGTTTGGTCTAACTGGACTCTCTACATCGACGTCGATGACGCCGGCGCTTACCCGACTTTAGACAAATTCGTAGCTGCCGAATCAATTGATGTCGACTACATCGAGGACTACAACGACAACAACGAGTTCTGGGCGAAGATGCTGCCGTTACTTCAATCAGGTCAACCAACTGGTCGCGACATCGTCTCGCCCACCGATTGGATGGCAGCTCGCTGGATCAGCAACAACTACACCGAAGAATTAGACAAGGCGAACATTCCTAACGAGGCAAATTTGATCGATGCCTTGCGGAACCCCGGCTTTGACCCGGGTCGCAAGTTTTCGCTTCCTTGGCAGAGTGGCTATGGGGGTCTTGGCTGGAACAAAGCGAAACTCAAAGAGGCAATCGGCACCGAAGACATGACAAGCGTCGATCAACTTTTTGACCCACGCTTGAAGGGCAAGATCGTGTTGCTAACTGAGTTGCGTGACACGGTCGGCGTGGTGATGGCTTGGCAGGGTGCCGACCCAACCGATTTCACCACCGACCAATTCATGGAGGCCATCGACTTCTTACAGACCCAAGTTGACAATGGTCAGATTCAGCAGTTCATGGGTAACGACTACGCGGTCGGTCTTGAAAATGGTGACATCACGGCTGTCATCGGCTGGTCGGGCGACTTGGTTCAACTAGGTGAAGATTTCGGCTTTGCCTTACCTGAGACCAAAGGCAATCTGTGGACTGACAACTTGTTGATCCCGGTGGGTGCTGCCAACAAAGCGGGTGCTGAGCGCGTGATGAACTGGTACTACGACCCAGCGATTGCCGCTGAACTTGCTGCTTACGTTAACTACATCAGCCCGGTTAAAGGTG
Organism: Actinomycetota bacterium; assembly: GCA_016870945.1. Lineage (GTDB taxonomy): Bacteria > Actinomycetota > Actinomycetes > S36-B12 > UBA5976 > VGAH01. The sequence goes on from VGAH01000069.1 coordinate 2,254, forward strand.
CTGAGGTCGAAGCGGCAGCAATTGACCCTGCTCTGGCCGAGAACCCGCTCATCTTCCCGACTGCGGCAGATCTTGAGAAGACATTCATCTTCATGTCTTTGACGCCAGAGCAAGAGGACGAGTACAACGCGGTCTGGCAGAAACTGCTAGGCAACTAAGGCCTAACGGGTGGCCGCAGACTTAAATCTGCAGCGACTCACGCGTGAGTTCGGCGAGCACACTGCGGTAGATCACATCGATCTGATCGTTCCGCAGGGCACGTTCTTCGCGCTGTTGGGGCCGTCAGGGTGTGGCAAGACCACCACTTTGCGAATGGTTGCCGGGCTTGAAGAGCCCACGTCCGGCCATATTCGACTTGGTGATCGCGACATCACCGATTTGCCGGCTTACAGAAGGCCAGTAAATACCGTATTTCAAAACTACGCGTTGTTTCCTCATCTGGATGTCTTTGACAACGTCGCTTTTGGTTTGAAGCGACGCAAGGTCGCAGACGTCAAGAAGAAGGTCAGCGAGATGCTCGAGTTGGTCGAACTGGGCAAGATGGCAGACCGCAAGCCAGGTCAGCTTTCAGGTGGGCAGCAACAGCGAGTGGCTGTGGCGCGTGCACTCATCAATGAACCGGCGGTCTTGCTGCTAGACGAACCTTTGGGTGCGCTAGACCTTAAGTTGCGTCGGCAAATGCAGATTGAGCTCAAGAGAATTCAGATCGAGGTAGGCACCACGTTCGTGCACGTTACTCACGATCAAGAAGAAGCCATGTCGATGGCTGACACGGTGGCCGTCATGAATCTGGGAAAGATCGAACAAATGGGTGACCCGATTTCTGTCTATGAGCACCCCAAGACGGCTTTCGTGGCTAATTTTCTCGGCCAAGCAAACCTCTTGAAAGGCGACATCGTTGGTGAAGAAAACGACCACCTAGTAGTTGACGTGCACGGGGTGAAGTTCAGTGTGCCTAGATCTGAAGCACCGGTTCACGACGGTCGAATCGTCATTGGTGTTCGCCCCGAAAAGATCACGGTCGTTGACCCGGGTGTGACAACGTTGCCTAAGAACCAAGTGGCTGCGACTGTCATTGACTCTTCATTCATAGGTGTCTCTACTCAGTATTTGGTTGAGAGCCCTTGGGGGCAGCCGATGATCGCGTTCGAGCAAAACCGTGACCCAACAGACGTTGCGCGCCCAGGCGACCCCGTCTTGCTCGGCTGGGAGCCCCGTCACACATTCGGGCTCGACCCAGACGAAGACTTGAAGGCGGGCCTACAAGAAAGCGTGCCCGCGCTCTGACAATCACCGGGCGTCGCAGATTGGTTCCGTATCTGCTCATCTTGCCCGGGCTCGCTTGGATCTTGTTCTTCTTCTTGGTGCCACTGCTGAGTTTGGTGGCAACATCATTACAGAAGCGCGCGGGCACCTCTTTGTCAGAGGGTTTCGTGCCGGCCTTGCAATTTAGTAACTACACCAGCGCGCTGGGTGAGTACTTCCCACAATTCATAAGAGCTTTTTTGTACGCGGGCATCGCCACTGCCTTGGCACTTGTAATCGCATACCCGATTGCCTACTACATCGCTTTTAAGGCGACCAAATACAAGTACCTGATGTTGGTACTTGTGATTGCGCCGTTTTTTGCAAGCTTCTTATTGCGAACCAACGCCTGGAAGACGATTCTTTCGGCCGACGGCTTCGTGGTCGAGACACTAAATGCTTTGAGCCTCTTGCCAGAAGATCGCATTTTGAATACTTCGGTGGCCGTGATTTTCGGGCTTACTTACAACTTCTTGCCGTTCATGATTTTGCCTCTGTACGCGTCACTTGATCGCATAGACCCCCGACTAGTCGAGGCGGCGTCAGATCTCTATGCATCACCTGCGACGGGTTTTTGGCGCGTGGTCTGGCCCCTGTCTATGCCAGGGGTTCTTGGTGGGGTAGTGCTCACTTTCATACCGGCTTCAGGTGATTACATAAATGCCCAACTTCTTGGCAGCACTAACGACAAGATGATCGGCAACGTCATTCAAGCGCAGTTCATAGTTCTGCGCGATTACCCGATTGCCTCGGCTTTGTCGGCCATGTTCATGTTCGTGCTCTTGATAATCATCGTCGCCTACATCAGGCGCGTGGGCACAAGGCAGTTGGTCTAGATGACCTGGCTAAGAAGGCGAGTGCTTCTCTTCGTCTCGCTGCTAACGGTGGCCTACTTGATGTTGCCGCTACTGGTGATCATCGTTTTGAGTTTCAACAAACCTAAAGGGCGACAGAACACGGCTTGGAACGAGTTTTCACTCGCCGCTTGGACGAACATCTGTCGCGATCAGACTATTTGTGACTCGTTCTGGGTCAGCGTGAGAATCGGGCTAGTCGTGACCATCGTGGCCACCATCTTGGGCACCATGATCTCGTTTGCGCTGATTCGGTATCGCTTTCGGGGCCAGCTCGTTACCAACTCGATGATCTTCTTACCAATCGCGACCCCAGAAGTCATCTTGGGTGCTTCATTGTTGGCATTGTTCTTAAACATTTATGTGCCGCTGGGTTTTTGGACCATAACCATCGCTCACATTCTCTTCACTATTTCATTCGTAGTGGTCGTTGTTAATGCTCGACTTGCAGGTCTTGACCCGCGCCTTGAACAAGCCGCTATGGATCTTTACGCAACACCATTTC
>VGAH01000070.1 GCA_016870945.1 Actinomycetota bacterium
TAGATGAAGTGGTCGAGAGGCTTATCGCATGAGATTAATCGTCGCGGCTGGTCTGGTCGCCTTGTTGGTTGCGCTTTTTGGAACACCACTATTGATCAAATTCCTTCGCACTCGCGGGTTTGCTCCCGAGATTCGCCAATCAACGGGCGCTGTTGCCTACCCAGCACACGAAGCCAAACGTGGCACGCCTTCGATGGGTGGGCTTGCAATCATTTTGGCAACGGTCATCGGTTACGCCGTCGCCCACTTGTGGGTCGGCACCCCACCGACTGTTTCGGGGTTGCTTGCTTTGGGATTAATGGTGGCACTCGGCGCCGTTGGCTTAGTTGATGATTACCTGAAGGTCTTTAAGCGAAGGTCTGCGGGGGTTCGGGCCAGAACCAAACTGATTGGCCAGACGGTCGTAGCACTGACGTTCGGGTGGCTTGCCCTAAATCTTGAGTCTGGCAACGGCGAACCTTCGGTAATTGAAGCCGCTATCTCATTTATTCGTGACTTACCCGTTGTGGTGCCGGTGGGTTTGTTCTTGATTTGGGTTTGGTTGCTAATCACCGCGACCACCAACGCGGTCAATCTGACAGACGGGTTGGACGGCTTAGCTGCTGGCGCTGCCGGGTTAACCATCGGCTCTTACGTTTTGATCGGCTTGTTCCAGTTTGGTCAAAGCTGTTCGACGAATCTTGAGTCGGGTTGTTACGAGGTACGTGACCCTCTCGACTTAGCGGTTTTCGCAGCCGCGGTCGCGGGTTCGTTGGTCGGTTTCTTATGGTGGAACTCGCGCCCCGCAAGCATCTTCATGGGTGATACAGGATCTCTTGCACTCGGGGGCGCAATCGCAGCACTTGCTCTACTAACTCGAACTCAATTGCTGTTGCTTCTACTCGGCGGATTGTTCGTGGTGGTGACGCTTTCGGTCATCGCGCAAGTACTGTCTTTCAAACTGTTTAAACGTCGGGTATTGCGCATGGCACCTCTGCACCATCATTTTGAGCTAAGCGGCTGGCGAGAAGAGCAAATCGTTGTGCGCCTTTGGATCGTTCAAGTTCTTTTTGTAGCCGCAGGTTTAGCAGTCTTCTACTCTGAGTGGGTCGGCGGCTAGAAATGCAAATTACAGAACTAAACCGAGCTTCTGACTGGTCTCAAGTGCGAGTTTGTGTCGTGGGTGCTGGAGTTGCAGGTGTTGGTGCGGCCGTTTCATTGGCAAAAGTCGGTGCCCAGGTCGAAATTATCGACAACGCAAAAGCTCTAAGCAATGGTGACTCGATTGATGATTTAGCCACCTACGAACTTGCGGTGCGCCTTGGTCATGAAACTTGGCCCGGTGCGAACCCCGATCTGCTGGTTGTGTCACCGGGGGTAAAGCCAAGTGCGGAAGTGATCGATCGAGCTAAGCAAGCCCGAGTGCCCATTTGGGGCGAACTGGAATTGGCATGGCGTCTTCGAATAAACGAAGAAACCCCGTGGTTATTAATTTCTGGAACAAACGGCAAGACGACCACAACTTTGATGGCCGAAGCGATGGCTAACTTCGGCAATAAGCGGGCGACGGCTATCGGCAATATCGGTGTCTCAGCCGTAACTGCCGTGATGGCCACCGCGCAACCTGACACTTATGTAGTCGAAGCTGCTGCCGCGCAAATGGTCTTCGCAGACTCAATAGAGCCTCTCGCGAGTGCAATCATCAATTTTGCGCCTGACCATCTGGATTACTTTGGCGATTTAACTCGATATCAACAAGCAAAGTCGCGAGTCTTTAACAAAACTACCCGTGCTGCCATTTATAACCTCGAAGAACCAATAACGAAGCGAATGCTTGATTCATCAAGCGTCGGTGAGAGCGTGCAACGCGTTGGCATCAGTCTCGCTCGCCCTAAGGCAGGCGAAGTTGGGGTAGTTGACGGGTGGTTGATAGATCGAGCATTTGGTGATGAAACTCCGCTGGCTCAGGTCGATGAAGTCAAACCTGCAGCAAGACATAACGTGCTAAACGCTCTTTTTGCAGCAGCACTCGTGCGTGCAGCAGGTTTTAGCCCAGAAGCAGTGGCCAACGGGCTTCGAAATTTCGAACCCGCCAAACATCGAATCGCCTTGGTGGCAAAGATGGACGAGGTCACCTACATAGATGATTCAAAGGCCACCAATGCTCATGCAGCCGAAACCTCGATAAAGAGCTACTCGAATGTGGTCTGGATCGCGGGTGGGTTGGCTAAAGGTCAAGACTTTTCGGGCTTAGTTCAAGAAGTCAGAACTCGTTTGCGCGGTGTTGTTTTGCTAGGACGTGATCAAGGTGAGATTGCCAGTGCTTTAGAGCGTCATGCACCAGACGTGCCAGTGATATCGGTTAGCAACCGGGCACCTGAGTCGATGCGTGAGGTCGTCAAGCACGCCAAAGAGATGGCTCGAAGTGGGGACGTGGTCTTGCTCGCCCCGGCGTGTGCTTCATGGGACATGTATCGCGACTACCAGCATCGCGGTGATTGCTTTGCTGAGGCAGTTTTGTCACTTGACACAGAAGTGGCCCGAGCCTCATGAGTACTTCTCAACGCGTACAAACCGTGAGCCCCCGTCCGAGAAAAAACTCCGTAAACCCTGCTGGTAGGGGGTTACGAAACCCTTTAAATATCTACAGATTGCTTCTTTCTGCAACATTGTTCTTGACGTTCGGCGGGTTGCTCATGGTCTGGAGCGCATCTGGCGTTTGGGCGCAGACTGAATTCGGCTCGCCTTATGCGCTGCTGCAGCGACAAGCGACATTCGTCGGGCTTGGGCTTGCATTGATGGTCGTGTTGTCGCGGATGCCAGTGGCCTTCTTCATGAAAATGTCTAAGTTCTTGATCTACGGCGCACTCGCACTTCTTTTGTTGGTTTTGGTTCCAGGAATTGGCGTGTCAGTCAATGGTCAGCAAAACTGGATCGATTTGGGGGGGCCATTTCGTATTCAGCCAAGTGAGTTTGCGAAGTTTGCGTTAGCAGTATGGGCATCTGCAGTTCTAGCCAGAAGGCTCAAAGGCCCAATGTCACTTCGTGAGCTATTGGTGCCGGTAGTGCCCATGAGCTTGCTAATCATCGGGTTGGTCGTGCTTGAGGGCGACTTAGGAACTGCGAGTGTGATGGTGCCGATTGCTGCGGCGGTTCTGTTCGCAGCCGGCGCACCACTATGGCTGTTCGCGTTAGCTCCATTGGGTGTGGTCGCTCTTATCGCTGCACTGTCTATGAACAGCGGCTATCGAATTGCTCGCCTTACCTCGTGGCTTGACCCCTATTCGGACTACATGGGCGCTGGTTGGCAAGTCGTGCACGGTCATTACGCATTGGCATCTGGGGGGCTAATAGGTGTGGGTCTGGGCGCAAGCAGAGAGAAGTGGGGGGCGTTGCCTGAGGCGCACACCGATTTCATATTCGCAGTTATTGGCGAAGAACTTGGCCTCTGGGGGACTTTGCTGACGTTAAGTCTGGTGATCATCATCGGAGCCTGTGGTCTCGTCATCGCTCGAAGAACCGATGTGGCGTTCATTCGCTTGGCTTCGGTTGGCGTAGTTGCGTGGATCACCGGGCAGTCACTTGTCAACATCGGTGTGGTGTTGGGGCTGCTGCCGGTGGTAGGGGTTCCGTTGCCTTTGGTTTCTTACGGTGGGTCGTCTCTTATTCCAACTCTCTCGGCTCTGGGGATGCTGATGGCGTTCGCCCGATACGAGGCACGGGCAAAAGGAGCAAAGGCTAGAAGTAGTTGAAGCTTCTCTTCGCAGCCGGTGGCAGTGGCGGTCACGTCGAACCGGCTCTGGCAACAGCTGAGGCGCTACGCCAAACCGACTCTGATTGCGAAATCATGTTTGTGTCATCACGCGGTGGCGTGGGTGAGACGTTGATTAGAAATCGCGGGTTTGACGTGACTGCGATTGATGCTGTGCCAGCACCCCGAGGGTTCTCTCGGGCTTCACTTGATGCGCCCCGCAGTGTCTGGTTAGCGATTGAAGAAGTTTTGAAAATTATCGAAGCCTTTCGTCCAACAGCTGTAGTTGGTTTCGGTGGGTACGTAGCCGCGCCTGCTTATCTGGCGGCTAAACGAAAGAACCTGCCGTTGGTTGTACATGAGGCCAATGCCAAAGCCGGGTGGGCCAATCGTTTAGGTGCGAAGCTCACGCACTTTCGCGCCGAGAACCACCCGGGGTCGTTGGCGAATGCTGAAGTTGTGGGCATGCCCGTTAGGGAATCTTTGGTAGATCTTGACCGGGCAGCCCATCGATTAGAAGCTAGGCGACATTTTGGTCTTGAAGAGACCCGTATGACTCTCTTACTTACTGGTGGCTCACAAGGTGCACGCAAACTCAATGAGGTTACGTTTGAAGCATTAGAAGAATTGTCAAAAATTGATGTGGGCGTGCTGCATATTTTGGGCGAAAAGAACTTAAGCGACGCTCCGGCGCCGACGCGCCTTTACCGACCAGTCGGCTTTGTTGACGATATGCGAATGGCCTACTCGGCGGCAGATTTCATCTGCTGTAGAGCTGGCGCAAACACGGTGGCAGAGGTTGGTCTCGTTGGCATTCCGGCACTCTTCGTCCCGTTGCCGATCGGTAATGGCGAGCAAAACTTAAATGCTGGGCCCCTGGTAGCCGCAGGTCTTGCGAGATCAGTTTCAAACGATGAGTTGAATTCAAGATCATTGGTTGATTGGGTAAGAGAAGCTGTCGCCGAATTATCGATATTTCGGTCGCGCTTGGCTAGTAATCAAGACCTAGTGATTAGAGACGGTGCGCAAAGGCTCGCGCAACTGGTCATGCGTGCGGCAAGTTCGAAGGTTGCCGCTTGAGTAAACGTCGAGTCCACATCATGGGTTTAGGTGG
>VGAH01000071.1 GCA_016870945.1 Actinomycetota bacterium
GATTCTTGATCTAGGCGCCCGACGTGAAAAACCCGGCCCCAGGTTTCGTATACATAATCTCTAATGCAAGGTCTGCCTTGATCATCAACCATGGTCGAGACGACACCCACAGGTTTGTTGAGAGCTAGCACAGTTTTGCTGACACCCTGTAAATCGATGACTTGGCCGTCAATCATTATTTTGTCGACAAATGGATCAACCTTTGTACCTAGAGTGTCAACAATCGCGCCATTGACGCTCACCCGACGCTGCTGGATTAGATCATCGGCACCTCGGCGACTAGCCACACCGGCTTGGGCTAGAAATTTGTTAAGCCGTATAGCCCACTACTTGACTTATTGCTCACTCTCAGGGACTTCGTCGAACTCTTCTACTTCGGCCAGATCGGGCAAGTAGTCGGCCACCGGGGGCAAATCTTCTAGCCCATCGATGTTCAGCCGGTCGAAAAAGTACTGAGTTGTCGAGTACAGCACCGCCCCGGTTGCTTGCTCGACCCCACTCTCTTGAACTAAACCCCGATTCATCAGAGTGCGCACTACCCCGTCCACGTTGACGCCTCTTATGGCAGCGATTCGACCACGGCTCACCGGTTGCCGATAAGCAATTACCGCTAATGTCTCTAATGCGGCTTGTGACAAGCGACTCGAATGCCCTTCTTTAACGTATTTCTCTACAGCCTGCGAACCATATTCTGAGCTGTACATGCGCCAGCCTTCTTCAACCTCTCTAAGTTGAAATCCCCGCTCACTCACCCGCATCTCGTTAGCGATTTCGTCTAGGGCAGCACCAACCTCAGCTTTCGTGGCACCAGTAACTTGCGCAAGCTGAGAGACTGAAACTGGCTCATCGGCAATAGTCAAGATGCCTTCAAGCATTGCGTGTAACCCCGTACGTGTGAACGTCACAGATACATCCTCTACCGTCACGAGGCTGCCTCACTATGGGCTAGGAACAGATTCGGCTTAGTTGACGTTTTATTGTCTACAGCATCTACTTCATCGAACTCAGAAGAGATCAAGACGCTTGCGTTGCCGCCCGTCCATTCGACCGAGATTTCAGACAATGGCTTTTCTTGTGAGACATTGATGACACCCATGCGATACAAATCTAGAAGAGCTAAGAATCTCGCAATTACTACGGCCACGATCTGTGCATCGGCAACTAGTTCACGAAAAGTCTGTATACCAATTCGGCGCAATATTTCAACGAGCACTTGCGCTTCATCTGCCACGCTGACTAGGGGCGCATGAAGGTGTGTAGTCGACATAACCGGTGGCGTAAATGGCACCAAGGCTCTATTCGCCAGTTCAGCAAACCCTTGAGCATCAAAGCCAAAGATCACATCGGGGCGTATTCGGGCAAGCTCTGGTTCCAACGGCGCCGATCTCGCATACCTAGGGCCGACTTGAGTCAGACGTCTAGTAAACCAGGCAGCCACCTCTTTGTATGCGCGGTATTGCAGCAACTTGGCGAAGAGAAGATCCCTTGCTTCTAATCGGGCAACGTCTTCTTCGTCCTCGACTTCACCGCTGGGCAACAAGCGAGCTGCCTTTAAGTCAAGAAGGGTCGCCGCAACCAACAAGAAGTGGGTTATCTCGTTTAGATCCCAGCCGCCACCTTTCGAGCGGATGTACTCCAAGAAGTCATCGGTGACCTCATGTAGCGAAAGCTCCGTGAGTTCTAGGCTCTTTTTGGCTATTAGGGTCAAAAGCAAATCAAACGGGCCATCGAACGACCCAGTTGTAACCCTGAAACCCTCAGCGTTCATGCGCTGATTCTCTATCTAATTAGGTAGACGCGTCAAAGCCCTCTGAGTCGACGAACCAAGACACTCTCTTCGCCGCGAGCCTCTAAGTCAGCCACTACCAAGGCCGTCGCTTCTCTCACAATTCGACCTCTATCGACGGCCAACCCGTGGTTAGCTCGAAGTGAGAGTTTCGCTTGCTCTAAATCAACGAGCTCTTCGGGAGATACGTAGACCGTGATTTTCTCTTCGTGCAGCGTTCGCCCGGTCGGTCGGGCCTCACCGGCTCGCCCGCGACGCTTCACAGGGTTACGAACAACCCTTGCTCGATCAACTGGCTCAAGCTCAGAAGAAGGTGCAGCTGGTGCGCTAGGTCGAACCGGCGTCAAGCGACCAGTGCTGAGTTCAGCACCAGATGGTCGTTGTCCACCGCGAAGTTCAATGACTTCCGAGAGGTCACTTGGCCTAGGAGTTACCGAAGCCTGCGCGGCAGCAGCACTCTCGACCGCAGCACTTGCGGTCGTCTTACGAAACAGTTCATCTGCAGGGGGAACGCTCGCGCGTCGGCTCATTTAGCAAGTACCTCTCTGGCTAGTCGTTGATATGCCTGGGCCGCGCCCGAATTCGGCGCGTACTCAGTTATGGGGAGTCCGGCGACGGTTGTTTCTGGGAATTTGACCGTGCGTGTAATCACGGTTTCAAAAAGCTTGTCGGGGAATGTCTCTTCGACCCTATTTAGAACTTCACGAGCGTGTACGGTTCGCGCGTCGTACATGGTTGGCAAAATGCCAGACATCTGAAGCTCAGGGTTGATTCGTTCTTGCACCTTTTGAATGGTTTGAATCAACAAAGCCACACCGCGAAGTGCGAAATATTCACATTCCAGGGGTATTAGAACCCCCTTAGAAGCTGCCAAGGCGTTTAGGGTCAGCAGCCCGAGTGAGGGCTGGCAATCAATCAAAATCACGTCGTAGTCAGCGGCGATTGGCGCCAATGCCCGACTTAAGACGTACTCACGACCTACTTCGTTGACTAAATAGAGCTCGGCCGCTGAAAGTTCGATGTTGCTCGGCAAAAGATCAACGCCGGGTACTTGGGTCTTAAGCAACGCCTCACTTGCGGTTGCGCTACCCATTAACACTTCGAAACCTGTGACTTTCAAATCATGAATAGGAACCCCGAGCCCGACAGAAAGTGCCCCTTGCGGGTCAAGGTCTACTAGCAGCACTCGCCTTCCGTATTTGGCCATCGCAGCGCCTAAGTTGATGGTTGTCGTTGTCTTGCCCACGCCGCCTTTTTGGTTACATACCGAGATCACTCGAGCTGGCCCGTGCACGCCAAGTGGCGGCGGAACAGGAAAATCGCGCTTCGATCGCGCCCCGCTCGGCCCGATGTCGGCCGGGTCGATGATGCCCTCGCCTCTTAACGCCTTGAGCTCTGGCCCGGTGGCTTGCGACCCGTCGTGGCCGAGTTCAGTTTGCGCGATAGATGAAGCCTGGACGGGGGCATCCACCTCACTCGTCGCTGCGTTTGTCGACAAAGCGCTTTCTTGACTTGCAGCCATAAAGCCCCCTAGACCTATCGAAAACTGACCTAAACGCTTGCAAGGGCAACTTATGAATAATCGGTAGCAAACTGCAGCCGACACGCGGTTGTGTCATTGACCAAAGTCTCAACTTCGACCTCAGTCTTCACACACGCCAACCTCTGTCACAAGCTTAAACCTTTACTTGACGGTTAGTTTGTGGCCACGCCTCGAATCAGCTTCTTTAAGACTTCAGCGCTCTCGGGTGCGACGTCACATACGTTTCTCGCAAGCGATCAATCGTGACCAACGTATAGATCTGAGTAGTCGCCACCGATGCATGTCCCAATAGTTCTTGCACGACGCGAACGTCGGCACCGCCGTCAAGCAAATGTGTGGCGAATGAGTGCCGAAAAGTGTGCGGCGATATGTCGCCTGAGAGACCCGCTTCTTCTGCCGCATCCTTCACGATGTTCCAGGCGCTTTGACGAGACAACCTTTGGCCCCGAGTGCTTAGAAAAAGACTTCTCTCTCTCTTGTCTTTTACGAAGTCGGGGCGCCCTCGCACCAAGTAGGCGTCAAGAGCCTTAGCTGCCGAGCCTGCTAGAGGCACCACTCTTTGCTTTCCGCCCTTACCGTGCCGAATCACGACAGACTTCGTGCCTATATCAATGTCACCGACGTTTAGGGCTATCGCCTCGCTTACTCTCGCACCACAGCCGTAGAGCAACTCCAAAAATGCTCGATTTCGAACCCCTTGGGGCGATGTCACTTCGCCAGATTCAATCAATCGTGTCATCTCATCTACAGAAATGGCTTTCGGTAATCGATCTGGCCCGCTTGGTGCATACACCCCAGCCGTGAAGTCTGCTTGGCAAAGCCCTTGCTCGACGCAGTAAGTCGCAAAGCCGCGAATTGCTGCCAGCGCTCTTGCACAGCTTGCCGGGGTTAGCTCATGGCCTGTAACCACCCCCTTACTTAAGTCATTTAGGTACCCCTGAACTACCGTTGATTTAAGCCCGGTGAGATTCGATTTCTTCTTTGTGTTTAACCAACCAACAAACGACTTAAGATCATGTCCATAGGCCTGCAACGTGTTAGACGAGGCCCCAACCGCCGTGTGTAAATCTGCCAAGTACTTATTGATTGCCTCGGCAACGCCTCTCTCGCCTATGCGGCCAAGGCCATATCTACGGTGCTAGAAGACATACCAAAAGCATCAGCTACAGGGGCTGAGGTAAGCAAACCCTGGTGGCAGTTCAACCCCTTAGCCAGAGCATCGTTATCTTGAACCGCCGCCCGCCAGCCCTTGCTAGCCAGCGTCAAAACGTACGGCATGGTTACGTTTGTTAGTGCATAAGTAGAGGTGTTCGGCACAGCACCTGGCATATTTGCCACGCAATAGAAAAGCGACCTGCCAACTACATATGTTGGGTCAGCATGCGTGGTCGGGTGAGAATCTTCGAAGCATCCACCCTGGTCTATTGAGATA
>VGAH01000072.1 GCA_016870945.1 Actinomycetota bacterium
ATGGTTACGCATCGAACGCATGTAAATCGAGCAATCAAGCATGTGGTCGCGACGTCGCCGCATCTTGGGCACTACGTGCAGGTGAGCGATCGCTGCAATCTGACCCCGTCCGAGCCAAGTGTCAATGTTTATTTCGATTCGCTCGTTCGTTCTGTGGTGGCGCAGCAGATTTCTTCAGCCGCTGCGGCGAGTGTTTATGCGCGTCTGCGCAAGGTTTTAAATGGACGGGTGACGCCGCGCGTTGTGTTGGCGCGTACGCCTCGGGCGTTGCAGGAGGCGGGTTTGTCTAAGTCAAAGGTGCGCACGATTCGAGAGTTGGCAAAGGCACAGGTGTCAGGCGAGATTGATTTGCGTGAATTGGGGGAGTCGCCTGACGATGTGGTCGTGGCCGAGCTTTCGCAGATCTGGGGCATCGGACGCTGGACTGCGGAGATGTTCATGATGTTTACCCTCGGCCGGCTCGATGTTTGGCCGGTCGGTGACTTGGCCGTGCGCCGCGGATGGCAACTTGCACATGGGCTGCCCGACATGCCATCCGAGAAAGAACTTGACCCGTTGGGCGCGCCCTTTAGGCCTTACCGTTCAGTTGCTGCTTGGTATTGCTGGCGAGTCCTCGAACCCCAAGAAAAGTGGTAGTTGTCGCGTTGAAGCACGTATCACGAAAGTCGGTGCTGAAAATGTCAAATGTGAGGCGAGCTACTGTGATTACATGATTAAAGCGGTGGCATTGAGTGAGGGTGAAATTGCGGGGTTGGGTGAGAGCTTGCCGGGGTGGCAAATCGTTGATGGGCAACTAGTTCTTGAGGTGAGCGCGCCTGATTATCTGACCGCTATCGAGTGGGTTAGCGCAATTGGTCAAGCGGCAGAGGGGATGAATCACCACCCAGATATCGATATTCGCTGGAAGAACTTAAAGATCTCAGTTGTTACTCACGACCTCGGAAACAAGCTCAGCGATCTCGACGTCGAGCTAGCCCAGAAAGTGAACAAAATCGTCGGTCGGTAGTTCGAACGCGCCCGAATCAACCGTTCCTGACCAATTAGTCGCAGGCGTAATCGAAGGCTTTAAGACTGGTTCGTTACCAAGTTACGCCCATTATTTGACGCTGAAGCAAACGCAACTGTGGCATGAGTTAGCCAAAGGCTTTAAATCACGCGCACCAGGTGATTCGGCTTTCGACAAGGCGTTCGCTCACGCCGCGCAAATTTGCCACCAGTGCGAAGTTGATTTGATCGCGATTGGTGCAGGCGTTGCCGAGAAAGAATTTCGTCTCGTAAAGGATCTCGTGAGTAATCAGGCCACATGCAGCGTGACGTTCATCGACATCTCCACAGATCTCTTAAGCCAGGCGCAAGCAACGTTTGCTGCCGAGAGCAACGTGCACTTGCGAGCCTCTGTATCGGCTGACATTGCGTCTTCAGATTTCTTGATCGACACCTCGCGCGCCAAGACCAACGCCTATGCCCTTCAGATATTCACGTTGTTTGGGGTGCTACCGGGGCTCGTATCTAATGCGCCGCTTGCAGCAATAACTAACGCACTAAACCCGGGTGACCTCTTCTTACTCAGCTTCAACTTGATGCCAGAGCACAGAACACCTTCGTCAGCCCCACCCTCGCTCAAAAAACTTGCAACCTTCTACGACTCACCAGCAGCACGCGCTTGGTTACAAGAGATCCTCCACGAAGTTGGTCTTAACCCTGCCACCACAAACTGGCAAGTCACTGCCGAGCCACGACCAAACGACCTAAATGCCGTAGCGACACTTACTGCTCAGATCACCACCCAGACACCCACTCAGATCACGTGGCACGCAAAACAAGCGAGCCTTCCTGCGCGTCATCATGTTGAAGTCTTTAGATCGCATCGCCACACACCGAAATCAGCAGCAGACCTCGTCCAAGCCCTTGGCCTAGAACTTGTTGATTGGCAGGTTTCACCGAGCGGCGAAGAAGGGGTTGCGCTTACCCGATTGCCTGCATAGCACCTAGCACGCCTCGCACTTTTGCAACTTCGTGCGTGCGATACATGTTCGTACGACCGAGACTCGCAAGCACGGCAAAAAACGCTTGTATGTCGCGAATGTCGTGGGCGAAATAATCAGCACCGGCTAGCAGCGCGTTACAAACTGGCCACCCCAATCGCCGCAAACGAAAGCTCGTAAGCAGAGTGAGCGCCTGGTGACGCAAGCGCTCGACCCCTCCACGTGGTGAACTAACGACAGGGTCTACGAAGATTCTTGAAACACCTGCGGCCGTCGCTGCGGCTACTCGCTCTTCAAAGTGCTCGACCATCTCGTCCATGAAATCCACGCCACCTGAAAAGTCACGAACCTCCCGGACAGTCTCACCTTGCACGAAACACATGACAACCGCGGCCTGGTACGCAGCCGCCAATTCAAAAATCTCGCGTTCATGCGCACGACCAGTCAGATTCAAGACGTTCGCCCCTGCGGCTAGGCACTCTCGAGCCACGTCGGGCAGGTAAGTCTCAACCGAAACCAACACCCCAGCCTGACGCAAACCCGCAATAACGGGAACCAAGGCAGCTACTTGTTGTTCGGCCTCGCGTACCGCAGTTTCAGCCATCGTCGCCTCGGCGCCGATATCAATTACGTGGGCGCCCTCGCCGGCGATTCGCTTACCGAGCTCGATTGCCTCAGCAGCACTACCGGCAACACTCGACCGATACCAAGAATCCGCTGAAAGATTTACCACCCCCATCAGGACGGGGGCCGCGTCGAAATCAAAACTCCTGCCACCAATGTCGAAATTCGCAATGGGTGCTGCGAAATCATCACCATATTTTTTATAGATCTCAGCAAGCCCCGGCAAATCAAACATCAGGCGAAAACCCAGACCTCTCGCAATAATCGAGACATGAATCGCACGATAGCCGCCTTAAGTGCACTTGCAATCTCAGTCACGTTGATTGCGCCTGCCCAAGCGGCCGACCTAAAACTCAACATCGAAAGCATCGCAGTCACTTCGGCAGCAACTGGCGGGTCAGGTAGCACGCGCGGCCCAGCTCTCACCATCTTTGACAACGGTCAAGTCCTTCTCGGTGGTGGCAAATCCGGCGGCACGATCTTTACCTTTGACCAAACCACGAGATCACTCAAACCCCTTGGCTCACTAATTGCAAAAGCCGACCGACCAAACGACTCACGATTCGCAATCACTGACATCGCGATCTTGTCTCAATCACCCACTTCAGCGCGCCTGCTGGCCTCGTACCCGCGACTGGGCAAATCAAAGGGCTGCGTAGAAGTGGTGGTTGACGAATTAGCGCTTGACCGAACCACGAACAAGCTCACTCGCGTCGGCACTTGGTTCACCAGCAAACCGTGCGTGCCAATCTCAGCAGTTCAACATGCGGCGGGGCGCCTGTTTGCAATTGATGAAACCAGTGCCTACCTAACGATTGGCGACCTCGGTTACCCCGAAATTAACAGCCGAGCAAAGCGAGGTGACTTGGGCAAAACATTTCGCATCACGAAATCAAAGACCACTGAAATCTCGCAAGGCCACCGTAACGCCCAGGGAATATTGATCGACGACAAAGGTCGGTTGCTGTTGACAGAGCACGGGCCTCGTGGCGGCGACGAACTAAATCTCATAACGCAAGGCCGCGACTACGGCTGGCCCTTCGTAACCTTCGGTGAGCCTTACAGCGCAGGTGACTACGTCATCCCTGAAAAGACTGGCACCACGGCTGGCTACCAGGCCCCGCTTTACTACTGGGTGCCCTCGGTGGCCCCGACCGCGTTAGTGCAGGTTCCGCGCAACACCTCGTCTGTTAATTGGGGCAGTTGGGCGGGGCAGCTCTTAATGGGTACGTTGCGCGAAGAGTCTCTCGTCAGAATCAATCTCGATGCCAACAACAAAGTACGAGACACCAAAATTATTCCGGTTGGACAGCGCCTACGCGATATGGAAATTGATGGACGGGGTCGCCTGCTAGCTACCACCGACAACGGCGACCTACTGGTGATTACCCCGCGTCTATAGGTGCTGGTTGCTTGGCAGCATCACCAAATCACGAACGGTGACATGACGCGGGCGCGTGAGCATAAACACCAACGCCTCGGCAACGTCTTCAGAAGTTAAGCCTTCACGCTTTTCGATGATTTCGGCAATTTCTTTCGGGTCTGTAATGCCCCAAAGCTCATTCAAAGTTCGCCCAGGCGCAACCGACATGACCCTGATATCGGTATCAATCAACTGCCGCCGCAACCCGTGCACGAACGACTGAACTGCGTGCTTCGATGCCGAATAAACCGGCTCCCAGTAGATCGGCTTGTGCCCTGAAATCGAACTAGTCGCGACAACATCGCCTTGCCCACGCTCGAGCATGTGAGGCAACGCCGCGTTGATGGTGAAAATCAACCCAGTCACGTTTGTCGAAATCAATTGCGCGAAGTAGGCGGGGTCGCCCTCCCAAGTATTGCCGTCTGCGTAAATTCCGGCGTTGGCTACCACCACATCTAGTTGCCCGAATCGGCGCAGAACTTCATCAACCTGCGCGGTGGCGTCCTCAACTTTTGCCACGTCAGCGACGAAATACGCGTGCGGGTCACCAAGTTCTGCTGCCAGATTTTGCAATCTCTCTTCAGAGCGCCCCGTGACCATTACCTTCGCACCTTCAGCGGCCAATGACCGCGCCATTGAACGCCCGATGCCGCTGCTTCCCCCGGTGATCA
>VGAH01000073.1 GCA_016870945.1 Actinomycetota bacterium
CTAACGAAATTGTGGACGGGGCTCGTCTGGGCGCGACCGCGGCCGTGTGTTTGGCGGCGACGGGTTTGGTGGTGGCCGCAGTGGTGGTGGCGGGCTGCGGCGTCGGGTCGGGTGAGGGCGCGGGCGCGAGCGCAGGTGACACCAAAAGCGAAACCACCGGCCCCGAGATTTGCACGCAAGAGGTTCGCGAAGACGTCGAAGACACCGTCCGCGGACAAACGCAAGCTATCAGCGCGCGCGACTATGAAAGGGCGCTTGAGTTCTCGTCCAATCGTTATCGAAGTGGCACCAACCCTGAACAGTTCGGCGCGCTTGTAGAAGACTCATATGACTACCTGCTCACCACGAGCGACTACGACTTTGCAGACTGCTACGTATACGACGACCCAGAGTTAGAAGTGGTAACAATCACCGCCCAATATGGCGACGTGGCGCTGGCTTATTACTTGATTGAAGAGGACGGGGCTTGGCGAATCGAACTAGCTGGCGCACCCACTGTGGCGAGTCAACCCGAACCTGCTGTCTAGCGGCACGACCTCGCGCGTTTGGTCTAGCGGTACCTCGGTCGAATAATCAAGCCGAACATGAAAATCGCCGCACACGCTAACCAGATAACGCCCAGCCAAATCTGCTCAAGAAAAGCCATCACCACGTTTGCAAATGGAATAAGCGAGAGCATGCCCCACCAGAATCCGTCGTTGGTGAAGATGCCGAAACTGGTGATCGTGTATGGAACCGCCAAGGCAATTAGCCCGAAAACGATGAGAACATGGCTGAAGTTTCTTCGCACGGGGTTAAGTGTGGCACTTGGCGGCCGGCCCGAGCCAGAGCAGGGGTTCGGCATGGTGTTGGCCGCTAAGTGCGGCGCAGCGTTGGCCGCGGGGTGCGGCGCAGTGTGGGCCGCCGCGTAGGTTAGGGCCGTGCCGAGAACCCCAAAGGGCTTTGCCCAACGTGGCTGACACACCTGATTACGACGCGATGCCATTTGAAGAGCTTCGACACAAAGCGATTTCGCTTGCCGAGCATCGAGGCGACGTCAAATTTCTTTGGGGCCTAGTCGAGCACTCTCAAGGTGCAACTGCAATGGCAACCGAAGGCGGTGACTTAGGCGGTATCGGCGGATCAGTCTCAGATGCCGTTGCAGCCGCACACGAAGTTTTCGGCGATAAGTCAGAGGCGACCGGCTTAGAGCCGATGTACCGCGTTGTCTTCGCTGACTACCTAACCAAGCACGCCAAGTAAGGCAGAGCTAGGCAGCTAGCTAGCTGCGGTCTTTGCGCTTCTCGTAGAAGTACATGAACAACCAGTAAAGGCCCGCTGCGACCACGCCTGCAATTACTGCGCTTCTTAGTGACTCGCCTGAGAACTCCACACCAGTGATTGCGTTTAGCAATAACCAAGTGGGCACAAAAATTGCAAAGAAGGCGAGTGCTTGTAGCCACAGACGTCCACGCATATTTGCCACCTTTTCAATACCTGTTGCTGGCTTCATCTAATATGAGAGCCGTTGGGCAATTGAACTAGAAGCGTCCCGGGATTTCAATCAACTCTGTTGAATTCTCGGGGCGTCCCGATCTAGTCGCGAGAGTGTGGTAATCCCCAGCCTCTGTTGCCCGCTAGAGGTCGGGCGCTAGTCTTTCCCGCCGGCCGAGACCGGTTTACACGAGTAAGCACGCGAGCTTGCTCCCATGGCTGTCGGGAGAAATCGAATGCCGTTGTTTGCGCCAAAGTCTGGACGGTTCTACGAGCGATTTGCAGCAATCGGTCAAATTATTGATGAATCGTCAGTGTTGTTGGTCGATGCCCTAAAGCAAGGACTATCGGAAAGAAAAGAAACTCTAAAAGCACTACAAGTTCTTGAACGGGCGGCTGACAGTGAAGTACGTGAGTTAGTAACTGAGGCTGCACAATCTTTTGTTACACCTTTCGATCGTGACGACATGATGTGGTTAGCACGCACATTGGACGAGGTTGTGGACCAAATCGAGGGCTCTGTCGATCAAATGCAGCTGTATGGCTGTGAATTATTTCCACCGGACTTTACTGAATTAGGGAGAATTTTGCGCGAAGCTGCCTCAAATACTGCTGAGGCTTTGGAACGACTTAAACAGCAGAAGAAGTTAGGCGCATACCTCGAAAGAGTTAACCAGCTTGAGCGAGATGGTGACTATGTCTATCGGCGTCTACAGACCTTGCTCTTTGCAGGCACTTATCAACCCCTTGATGTCATGAAGTTCACAAATATCGCCGATGGCATAGAAAAGGCACTCGATTCACTTGAAGACGTAATTCATCTTCTTGAAATGATTCTTGCAGAAAGCAATTAAACGCTTTTGTTCTTGACCGTGTTTGCTCTCGTCGTAATTATTGTGATTGTCGCATTGATATTTGACTATACGAATGGCTTCCATGACGCAGCCAACGCAATAGCTACTTCAATCGCGACTCGTGCGCTAGCCCCTGTTCCTGCGTTGGCTATGGCTGCCGTGGGAAACTTTGTCGGTGCATTTCTAGGTCAGGGTGTCGCTAAAACGGTCGGGTCAGGAATCATCGATGCACCAGTTGGTCGAGTTGGGCTTGTTTTGGTGCTTGGGGCTCTAGTAGGGGCGATTTGTTGGAACATGATTACTTGGTGGTTCGGCTTGCCAACATCTTCGTCACAGGCGTTAATCGGCGGGTTAGTTGGTTCCGCGATAGCCGCATCGGCAGTTGTTGAATGGTTCGGCGTGGTCGAGAAAGTCGTAATCCCGATGATTTTGTCGCCAGTCGTGGGCTTCATCGGTGCTTATTTGCTGGTCATGTTGTTGTTAAGAATGTTCAGACGGTGGACTTATGGGCAAGCGATGAAACGGTTTCGAATCGCGCAAGTTTTTAGCGCAGCTGCAATGTCTCTGGGTCATGGACTGCAGGATGCGCAAAAGACTATGGGCATAATTGTTTTGGCCTTGGTCGTTGGTGGATATCAAACGGGTTTTGATATTCCCTTCTGGGTGCAATTTGCTGCCGCAGCTGCGATTTCGCTTGGTACTGCTGCTGGGGGTTGGCGCATCATGCGAACTCTTGGTAAGAGAATCGTTGAACTTGATCCGTTACGGGGTTTTTCAGCTGAAACGGTTGCAAGCGGCGTCTTGTACACGACGGCGTTCGTATGGAATGCGCCTATATCAACCACGCAAACCATTACCGGTTCGATCATGGGTGCTGGCGCAACTAGGGGGCCATATGCCGTGAGATGGCGTGTGGGCATAGATATCGCGTGGGCCTGGGTTTTGACTTTGCCTTGTGCGGCCGGAATCGCAGCCTTAGCTTTCTTTTTGCTGAGTTTGATTTTGCTGTAACTTCTTGCACCATGAGCGCGTTTTGTGTGGCTCTGGTTTTGTCGACGAGGTGCCCATGACACAGGGTCAGCGCAATGCAAATGGTGAGCCGTTGCAGGTGTGCTCGCTCGACCCCCTGACGGGGTTTTATCGAGACGGCTACGCGAACACCGGGCCAGAAGACACTGGTTCGCACACCGTTTGTGCGGTTGTTAGCGCTGAGTTCTTAGAGCAGCAGCGCTCGGTTGGTAATGACTTGGTGACGCCACGGCCTGAGTATTCGTTCCCAGGGCTAAAGCCTGGTGATCGCTGGGCGGTTTGTGCGGCTCGCTGGCAACAAGCACACGATGCAGATGCTGCGTGTGCGGTGGTGTTGGCTGCAACTAACGAGGCAGCGCTCGAATTCGTTGACGAAATCGCACTGCGCCGCTTCGCCGTGGACGTACCCGATGACCCCAGCGCGCTGGTTTAACCATTAGGTTTGCGTGAGCATGGACGGGGTCTTTCGTCACGAGATAAGGGTGCGCTATGGCGAATGCGACATGCAGCAAGTGGTGTTTAACGCCAATTACATGGTCTACTGCGACGACGCCGTGGACTCATGGTTTCAATCTCGTCTCGGTTCACGCAATCTAGAGTTCGACTGCATGCTCAAGAACTTTCACATCACTTGGTTCTCGCCATTTAGATATCGCGATCACGCGGTACTTGAGTGTCGTTTGGTGCGTTGGGGTAACACCAGCCTTGGGATCAAAATCGAAGGCAGTGTCGTCGAAAAGTCTGGCGCGGCATCATCTGCTAACTCGGGCCGAAAGGTTTTTGAAGCAACGCTTACTTACGTTTCAGTTGTGCCGGGTGAGGTAAAGACGACACCCGTGCCTAATTGGGTAAAAGACGAAATCGGCTTAGCCGCTTAAATTTTCGCGGGCTCGCACCGCAGCGATCTTTTGGCACACCGCAGCGATCTTCTGGGGCGCGTAAGCCCCCGTCCAAACTTTGCCTTTGAATTCTGCGCGCATCGGTGTGACTCGTGACCGAGGCCAATTCTTTGCTGTGGTTAGGGTTGGCGAGTGCTTAAAGGGTTTAAGGAATTCATTCTTCGTGGCAATGTCATTGATTTGGCGGTGGCGTTCGTTGCGGGTGCAGCTTTTAACTCAGTAATCGGGGCGTTTTCGCAAGCGTTCATCACCCCGGCAGTTGGTCTCTTGCTAGGCGGCGGGTTAGATTTCGGCACAGTCACCATAAACGGACAAGTTTTCGACTTCTCGCTCATGATCAACGCGCTAATTTCTTTCGTGCTGACAATGGCAGTTCTTTATTTCGTATTCGTTGTGCCGA
>VGAH01000074.1 GCA_016870945.1 Actinomycetota bacterium
GCTATTTGACCCGGGCCCGCGCGCATCGTCTGCCATCGCAGTTACTGATGCCACTTGCGCCGGCCTTAGTCACGACGCGCTGCAACCGTGGCTAAAGCAACGACCCGAAGTGGCTGAATCATTGCTGCGTTCGTTGGCAAACCGACTTCGCCGCACCAACGAAGCCTTAGGTGACCTCGTCTTCAGCGACGTGCCAGGCAGGGTTGCCAAAGCGCTCTGCGGTCTAGGTGAGCGTTTTGGCAAGAACCGCGACGACGGGCTGTTGGTTTCTCATGACCTGACCCAAGAAGAGCTTGCGCAGCTAGTTGGCGCGTCTCGCGAAACCGTGAACAAAGCATTGGCTGACTTCTCTTCGCGAGGCTGGATCAAAATTGAACCGAGACGGGTCGTCATCATCGATTCGGAGAAGTTGGCTAAACGAGCTCGTTAGAGCGTCGGGTGCTTGCGCCTTTACTAGGCGAGCGGGCGTTTGAAGTAAGCGACCAAACTCTCTGGCGTTGGGCCTGGAACTACCTGAACGAGCTCCCACCCGTCTTGACCCCAGTTATCGAGAATGTCTTTGGTGGCGTGAATGAGCAGCGGCACCGTCGCGTATT
Source organism: Actinomycetota bacterium (assembly GCA_016870945.1). Classification (GTDB taxonomy): domain Bacteria; phylum Actinomycetota; class Actinomycetes; order S36-B12; family UBA5976; genus VGAH01. The sequence goes on from VGAH01000074.1 coordinate 597, forward strand.
CCCACTTAGATGCGCTCACAACCACATGCTAACCGCAATAGCCTCGCGAAGTGCAGTCTGAATTGTCGAACTCAATGTTTAGCCATCATCGCCTACTAATTGTGAGCGGTAAGGGTGGCGTAGGAAAATCATCTGTGGCAGCAGCAATTGCCATTGGGCTCGCAGATCAAGGCAAGCGAGTTCTGCTCGCCGAAACAGAGAACCGTCAGGCAATCGCGGCTTTGTTTGGACGGGGCCCGCTTGGCTACCAAGAAAAGTTGCTTTTGCGACGCGAATCTGGCGGCGAAGTTCATGGCATCGCGATTGACCCGGCAGGGGCACTGCTCGATTACCTCGACATGTTCTATAAGTTACGAAGTGCGGGCTCGATTCTCGAGCGAATTGGTGCCGTTAGCTTTATTTCAAACGTCGCGCCCGGGCTTCGCGACATATTGCTAACGGGTAAAGCTTGCGAAGCAGTGCGACGCAAGAGCGGCGATACCTGGGCATATGACGTCGTCGTGCTCGATGCGCCACCTACCGGGCGGATCACGAGATTCCTAAATGTCACCGCCGAGGTGGTCGGAATCGTCAAAGTGGGGCCGATTAAGCAGCAAGCCAATTGGGTTAGCGAGGTGCTGCACTCTGACCAAACTGGCATCTTGTTAGTAACCACCCCTGAAGAAATGCCGATACGAGAAACCATCGAAGCAAGTAATCAACTGCGTGAAATGAAGTTTCGCCTAGCCGGGGTCATCGTCAACATGGTCGCACCAGATCAACTCACTAAAGAAGAGGCGATAAGTCTTGAGTCGCCGTCAGCTGTTGACTTACTTGAAGGGCCCACTGAGTTAGTCGAGCCACTAATGGCTTTTGCAAAGGCCGAGCAGCTACTACGCGCGACTCAAAGTGATCAGCTGAGGCCATTACAAACCCTTGACACCGAGATGATCGAATTACCCAAGTTAGGGAACTCACTTGATTTGCTTCGAGTAACCGATCTAGCAAAACGGTTGACGTCTTGACTTCTGCGCTAGCCACAAACTCAACAACTTTTGATGTCGGTGCCTTGATTCGAGATGAGAGCGTTCGGATCTTGATTTGCTGCGGTTCTGGTGGTGTCGGTAAAACAACTACAGCAGCATCATTAGCAATCAGTGCTGCGCGAGTCGGGCGCAAGGTGTGTTTGATCACGATTGACCCGGCAAAACGGTTGGCGCAAGTGTTAGGTGTTGATCAGCTCACCAATTCACCCTCAGTCGTGAATTTGCCCGACCTGCCAGTTGGGGGGCAGTTACACGCGATGATGCTGGACATGAAGGGCACCTTTGATGATCTTGTGCGCAACGCAGTCGATGCAAATCGGGCCAACCAGATCTTGGCTAATCCGTTCTACGTCGCGCTTTCGACCTCGTTCGCAGGCACGCAGGAGTACATGGCTATGGAAAAACTCGCCCAGGTTCATCGAGACGAGAGATTCGATCTTGTAGTGGTTGATACCCCGCCTGCCAGCTCAACGCTTGACTTTCTTGACTCACCCAAACGCTTGGGTGAGTTCTTAAACGGCAGGTTCATTCGGCTGCTGACTGCACCTGCGCGAATCGGTGGCAAGTTATTCGCCCGGGCACTTGATGCTGGCACGAGCGCTGCGTCGGGGCTACTAGACAGGGTTCTCGGTGCAGATTTTTTGAAAGACGTTTCTTCATTTATCACTAACTTTGACGAAGTTTTTGGCGGCTTTCAAACTCGAGCTGAGAAGACCTATGCCCTATTGCAAAACCCGATGACTCGATTCGTTCTAGTTACCACACTCACGCCCGAGCCCATGCGAGAAGCACAAGACTTCTTGCGTCGCCTGAGGTCAGACGGTTTGACATTTGCAGGCGTAGTCGTCAATCGCGTGCAGCCTGACCCAGCCAGCAATTTGGTCGAATATGCCAATCACACCCTCAACGGCCAAATGGGGCATGCCTTAACTGAAAAGTTGCTTAAGTGGGTCAAGGCAGATCACGAAATCGCCGACGAACAGCATCAATTACTAGAAGAATTTAGACGAAACAATATGAGCCTGCCGAATCTGACTATTCCATTCGCTAGCCAAGATTCCCTGACGTATTTCGATTTAGAATCACAAACGAAATGAAAATCGAGTTTCGTCGCGAAAACCTGGCCTTAGTCGCCCGTCCACTTATCGCTGCCACGGTGATTGCAGCAGTGGTGATGGCTATCGGGGCGTTGCCGGCCTTAACAGTGGTGATGGCAACAGCCAATCGGGCATCGGGGGCAATTGCGACTTTGCCCGAAAGCCTGGCAACCCCACCACTGCCTCAGCGCACGGTTCTCTTAGATGCAGAGGGCGAAATCATCGCGTCCATTTACGACCAGAACAGAATCGAAGTTCCCTTAAGCGAGATTTCTTTGCCGATGCAGCAAGCGATGCTGGCAATCGAAGATGCACGCTTTTATGACCACCGTGGCGTTGACCTAAGAGGCACGTTGCGGGCTGCTCTTTCGAACTTTCTCACCGGTTCGGTACAGCAGGGCGGTTCGACATTAACGCAGCAATACGTCAAGAACGTACTTGTCATATCAGCAGACTCGGCTGAAGAGGTGCGCGCGGCACAAGAGACTTCAGTAGCTAGAAAGATTCGCGAACTGCGATACGCCCTAGGAGTAGAGCGACAATTCACTAAAGAACAGATTCTTACCGGGTATCTGAATATCGCTTACTTCGGTGAGAGCTCTTACGGGGTTGAGTCTGCAGCTCACCGTTTCTTCTCTAAGCGCGCCAAAGACTTGACCCCGGTTGAAGCTGCAACGCTTGCGAGTTTGGTTCAACGCCCTGGCGAGTTTGACCCCTTCTCACAACCTGAGAAGGCAGAAGCCAGACGCAACGTCGTGCTAAAGAACATGGCAAACCTCGGCTACATAACCCAAGAAGAGGCCAGTAGGTATCAAGAAATCCCGTTGGCCAGCACTCTTAAACGAGGCACAGTCTTTAACGGCTGTGCTGATTCTGACTCCCCTTTCTTTTGTGAATATGTCTTAAACACTTTGCTCAACGACCCCGCTATGGGTGACACCCCCGAGACTCGTGAAAACTTCATAAAACAAGGTGGCTTGACGATCACCACAACCATGCAACCCAACGCGCAGATAGCGGCTCAAAAAGCAGTCGACGAGGCGATCCCACGAGATGACGAAAGTTTGAAGGCAGCAGCAATTTCAATGGTGGTGCCGCAAACGGGCCACGTGGTGGCAATGGCGCAGAACCGCTCATGGGGCACTGAGGGAATAGGCAACACCACGTACAACTACAACACCGACATCGCCCTCGGTGGCACCGCCGGCATGCAAGCCGGTTCGACGTTCAAGGTCTTCACGTTGGCCGCTGCACTGGACATGGGTTTTGGGCCCGCAACCGAAATCAAAGCACCATTTAGAAAAGAGTTCACGGGCTTCGTCGACTGCTACACGGGTGCGCCATTCCCCCCTTATGAAGTAAAGAACGCATCAGGCAAAGGCTGGTACACGATGTCGCGCGCGACGGCCGCGTCCATCAATACTTATTTCGTCGGGCTCGAAGAGCTAACCGGTCTTTGTCGCCCAATAGATATTGCGATGGATCTCGGGGTAAAGACTGGCGCTGGCGACGAACTAGAGCGAGTCCCCTCGTTCACGCTTGGGTCGGCCCCGGTTACGCCACTGATGATGGCTGGGGCTTTTGGCGGAATTGCTAATCACGGCATGTATTGCCCACCCGTTGCAATCACCCAAATCATCAACCGCAATGGCGAGTCGATTCCGGTACCTACGTCACCATGTAGACGCGTACTTTCTGAAGGGACTGCAGACTCGGTAACGATGTTGCTTCGCGGCGTGATGGGTGGTGGCACCGGCAGCACGTTTGCCCTTGATCGTGACTCTGCTGGTAAGACCGGCACGACT
>VGAH01000075.1 GCA_016870945.1 Actinomycetota bacterium
GAGCTTGGGCATCAATGTCTAGCCAATCGGTAAGAGCCACGGCAAGAACGGCATTTAGCGCGTTGTGCTCACCCCAGACTGCGAGAGTGCTTTGTATTTCTTGGCCCTGCGGGCTTCTAAACGCGTACTCGAGGCCACTTGAAATGTGTTCAACACTTATCAGTTGCCAGTCACCAGTGCTGGGTGACACCACAATCGATTGGCAATCAATATCTGTTGAATCAAGTAGTTTGCTGCCCCACTCGTCTGCCACGACCCTTCCTCGTGATGAAAACTTGTGGTCGAACAGTTTTGCTTTAGCTGTAAAGTAAGAACCCATGTCTTCATGAAAGTCCAAGTGATCTTGTGAAAGCCCGGTAAAACCGACACATTGAAAGTGCGTTCCGTTCGTTCGCCCTAACGCCAAGGCATGGCTTGAAACCTCCATCGCGACAACTTTTACGTCTTGTTCGACTAAGTAGGCAAGGGCCGCTTGTAGTTCACAGGCCTCAGGGGTTGTACGAGCCAAGCCATAAGTCGATTCACCGACGTGTACACCGGTTGTACCCAGCGATGCTGACTTAAGGCCTGCGGCCTGCGCAATTGCTGCCAAGAACCAAGCAGTGGTGGTCTTACCGTTTGTGCCTGTTATACCGACAATCTTGAGTTTCTTAGCGGGTTCGCCATAAACGATGGCAGCGAAATCACCTAGTAGGTCTCGCGGGTCATTAGTCACCAACACAGGGGCGTGCATTTGGGTTTTGGCGGCAATTTGCTTCTGGCCAGTAGCGTCAGTCACAATCATGACGGCGCCGCGCTGGGCAGCGTCGTTTGCGTAAGAGGCACCGTGGGTTCTCATGCCAGGTAGAGCAAAAAAGACATCACCTGGCTTGACTTGATTTGAGTCGTTGGTTACGCCACTGATTTGAAGGCTATGCAAGTTACTTGCCTCAATGTCGAGCTCTTGCGCTAGGTCGGGCTTAGCTGTAATCAACTGTGACAAGACCGAACCAAGCGCGGTCGGCTTGACGGTGGGCTTCGGCAATGACGCAGGCGTTGCTGTCATGGCGTCGTTTACCAACTCAGCGCATACTTCGGGGGCCGGCCCGACGATGGCGGAACTTCCATCAGTGCAAGTGCTGAGCTAGCGACATCAGCAAAGACTGGTGCTGCCAAGTCACCGCCGTAATAGCCGTTTTTTGGATTATTGAGCGTCACGCCAACTACTACTGCCGGTGAATCCGCTGGGGCTACGCCAATAAACGACGCGACGTAACCGCGGTAGCAACCGCAACTTGGGTCTATTCGAGTTGCCGTACCCGTCTTGCCAGCTACCCGATAGCCAGGAACTTGCGCTTTGGGCGCGGTGCCCTGATCGCTAACGACGGCCTCCATCATGCCGAGCACTGTCTTGGCAGTTCTTTGGGTGACAACCCTGACAGGTTCAGGCTGCTCGTTTGATTCCATGACGCCGCTGTCAGTCAAGACCCCAGCAATTAGGCGCGGTGCGACTCGTTGGCCGCCGTTGGCCAAGACTCCGAACATCGTGGCCATCTGCACCGCGTTTACCGACATGCCTTGACCGAAAGCCAACGTGGGAAACGTCGTTTGAGACCACTGGTCTGGGTTGGGCACCACGCCTGCTGATTCGCCCGGCAAATTAAGGCCCGTCGGGCTGCCGACACCAAAGGCGCGAACGTACTCATAAAAGGTGCGTCCCCCTACTAACTCGGCGGCTTTGATCGAACCGATGTTGCTTGATTTAGTGAGAGTTCCATGCAAAGTGAGATTTAGGCCCCCATGAGGGTCGCTGTCGCGAAACCTCTTATCGCCTCGCTTAAGCGAACTTGGCACACTGATTTGAGTAGATGGCTTAGCTACACCTTCGTTGATTGCCGCAGCCACCGTTATGACCTTGGTAGTTGAGCCGGGCTCGAAGATGTCTATTAGGGCGCGATTGTTCAACTCTTCTTGACTTGCTTTAGCAACCTTGTTCGGGTCAAAGGTGGGTGCTGATGCAAGTGCCAAGATGTCGCCAGTTATTGGGTCGAGAACCACAATTGATCCGTTGTCTGCGGCGGCATCACGCACGCCTTTGTTGATTGCCTGTTGTGCAACCCATTGCAAATCTCGATCAATCGTCAGCATCACGCTTTGGCCTGCCGTTGGGTTCTCAGCCTCATCACCCGCGGTTGGGATTCTTCGCCCACCGGCAGCTGCCTCATAGACCATCACCGTGTCGTTGCCGGTCAATGTGCTTTCTAATGCGTATTCCAAGCCCGCTAAACCGTGGCCGTCGGTGCCAACGAAGCCAACGAGGCCGGCCGCTGTGCTACCTGTTGGGTAGACGCGCCTAGTCGTTCTCTCACTAAAGATCCCTGGGATTTGTAATTGGCGTATAAGGCCCCATTGCTCTGGCGTAACTTCTCGGGCCACGTACGCAAATCTTTGAGTGCCTGTGAGTTTTTCGGTGAGATCTTTCTTCTTGACATTAAGAATCGGCACAAGTTGTAGCGCAATCGCCTCAGGGTCTTGAATCAATGTTTGATCGACCGTTATGTCTCTAGCGTCGACCGTGGTAGCTAACGGGGCGCCATTTCTATCGAGAATGTCACCTCGTTTGCCGGGCAAGAGCACTTCGCGAGCCCGGCTTTCGGCTGCGGCGGCTGCAAGTGCTGGGGCTTCGATGACTTGAAGTTGCACGAGTCTGCTGCCGAATGCCAATAGACCTAGACACAGCAGAGCCACCAATATTCGAATTCGCCGACTGCCGTTGCCAAGCTGAACAGGTTTCGATTGTTTGTTAGCGCCGTCTCGACTGAGAAATTCCCACGGGGCGACGTCACCCCAGTCACTCTCACGGTGGGTATCACCCCACGTGTTAAGTAGCGTCACGGCAAGCTCACCCCGGCTGCCGGTCGCTTCAAGCTCTTTGGAATCCCTGGCCCAACTAACGTGCCATCTTCTAAACGAATGTAAGAGCCACCTTCAGCCGGTTGCATGCCCAGCGCCTTTGCTTTTGTCGCGAGCGCTCCTGGTGATTCGATCAAGGCAACTTGCTGCATCAACGACTGTTCCCGCTCAGCCAATGTCGCTGCTTCTTCTTCTAACAAAGCAACCGTGAATGCGCCTTGTGCCGTAGCCATGTTCAAGGTCAAAATGGCGACGAAGCCTGCGACTACGACTAAGGCCACGAGTGCAACCAGGCCCTTTACGGGCGGTTTCTTAGGCGCCTCGGTAACTTCAACAAAGGGTTCAGGTGTTAGCTCGAGCTCGATTTGCTCACCAAAGATCTTTAAGTCAAGGGCCTTGGCCTTTGATCGAGCGCGTGGTTTACGCGCTCGCGTAGGCGCGGCAGTGCTCATGCAGCGGCCTGACATTCGGCGGCTCGCAGCCGCACCGACCCGGCCCTGGGGTTGCCAGCCACCTCAGCCGGGCTTGCTGTCTTCGCCCCTCTGGTTAGCAATCGAAGCCGAGGCGTTGGCGCGTCAACTGGCACTGGCAGACCCAGTAGATCTGGCTGCTGTGAGTGCTTGGCAAATTCTTGCTTGACCAACTTGTCTTCAAGTGATTGAAACGACAAGACCACGAATCGCCCACCTACTTCTAAGGCGTCAATTGCTTGAGGTAATGCGCGCTGCAAAGTGCCTAACTCGTCATTAACCGCTATTCGAAGAGCTTGGAAAGTTCTTTTGGACGGGTTACCGCCTGCTCGTCTGGCCGGCGCAGGAATGACGTCTTTAACTATTTCAGCAAGCTGTTTTGTCGTAGTTATGGGCTCTGTTCCACGGGTCTTCACGATTGCTGATGCAATGGCACTTGCAAATTTCTCTTCACCGTAAACGCGTAGCCAATTTTTGATCTCACTTTGGTCAGCAGTGGCTAGAAGCTCAGCGGCACTAATACCGGCCTGTTGGTTCATTCGCATGTCAAGTGGTGCGTCTTGGGCGTACGAGAACCCACGGTCAGGTTGATCTAGCTGGATTGATGACACACCGAGATCAAAGAAAACGCCTTGAACGCAATCGGTTGCACCGAGACCTGAGCCAATCAAGATCTTGGCTAAGTGATCGAATCTCGCATGGTGCAGCTGCACCCGTCCAACAAATTTTGAGAGCCTGGCCTCTGCAATTTGAAGAGCGCTGGCGTCTTGATCGATACCAATTAGTCGCAAAGTCGGGTGCGCAGTAAGTAATGCCTCGGCATGCCCACCTAGACCTAAGGTCGCATCAACCAAGACTGAATCTGTTTTTGCAAGCGCGGGCTCAAAAAGTGAAACGACTTCGTCGAGTAGCACTGGCGTATGCCCAGGCGTGGCTTCGTTCACCTTGTCGACCCCCGTTTCACTTGCGTTGGGCTGCGCACTAGCTGGCGGCAGTGCTCGTGCACCCAGGTCCCCCACCGCCCTATGCATCCGGCGCCGGGGAAGGGATGCCGGGTGCTCTCCGGTACCGGGGAAGGAACACCGGAGAGGGCGGGGGGAGGCCTCGTTGCACGAATGCACGCGACCTATATGCGCTATATGCGGTT
>VGAH01000076.1 GCA_016870945.1 Actinomycetota bacterium
GAGCAGCAACTTCTTGAGCTCGCTTTTCTGGGTCATAGGGGGCGGCGTTGATCAGGCCTTCGCTGATTTCGCGCAAAGAAATTGACAGCGCTTTTTCTTGCGGGTAGCTGTCTACGACTGGCCCGACGTATTCGAGCAAACCTTCGCTTAGTTGTGAGAAGTAACCGTTAACTTGACGCGCACGCTTTGCTGCCCATAGCACGAGTTGGTACCTGCTGCCTGCCTCGGCAACCATCTCATCGATTGGTGGGTAGGTGATTCCTTCGGGACGCGAATAGTTACTAGACAAGGCACCTCATTTGTTGGGCTTTATTTGGAATTGCTCGACGACAATGCAAATGCTAGCAGGTCATCTGCGGCCTGTTCGACCGAGTCATTGACGATTACGGCTTCGAATTCATCACTAGCGGCAAGCTCAACTAACGCCTTTGCCAGTCGTGCCTCTTGCTCTGCTGGGCTCTCGGTGCCGCGGGTTGCAAGCCGGCGCTTTAGTTCATCTATGGACGGGGGTGCGAGCAACACAAATCGTGCATCGGGTGCGTTTGCCCGAACTTGGCGAGCGCCCTCTAACTCGATCTCGAGAACGACCACTTTGCCTTGGGCAATATGCAAATCAATTGGGGCTTTCGGGGTGCCGTAGCGAGCACCTGCGTACTCAGCCCACTCAAGTAACTCGTTCACGTTAACCATCGCGTCGAACTCTTCGTTGCTGATGAAGTCGTAAGAGACCCCGTCCACCTCGCCTGGTCGTGGCGGCCTGGTGGTAACTGATACCGAGACCCAGAGGTTTTTCATCTTGGTGGCGAGTGCTTTCAAAACGGTGTCTTTGCCAACACCTGAGGGGCCGACAAGGACGATTAGCTGCGGGCGCGGGTGGTCGCTCACGAGAAGTACTTGATGACTTCGACTCGTTGACGGGGGCCTAAGCCCCCAATGCGCTTAGCCTCTGCGATCTTGAACTTGGCCATTAATTGTGTTGCCTTCTGTGGGCCGACCCCTGCCAAAGACTCAAAGACATCTCGCACCTTCATGCGAGCGATTGCTTCGTCGTGACGGGCCTGAATCATCACCGCCGGCACAGTTAATTCACCTGCCGCTAACTGTGAACTAACGCGGGCACGAACACGCCTTGCCGCGACCGCTTTGGCACGAGCATTGACGCGATCTTGCGCACTTAAGTATGGCAGTTTTGCTACCGCGAGGCGATTGTCAAGCACGAGGCGGTGATTATCTCTTAAGCCAGCGACCGCCTGATTTTCGATATCGCTGCCGCGGGGTCACTAGCCGAGGTGATCGGGCGACCAATTACTAATAAGTCAGCGCCAGAGTCTTGTGCGACTCGTGGGGTTGAAGTTCTTTGTTGGTCGTCAAAGTTGGTGCCACTTGGCGTCGAATCGCTCGTGACACTCTCGACTGGGCGCACACCCGGTGTAATCAACACTGTCGCCCCGCTCACCACTGCGCGCACCGCGGCAACTTCGTTGGGGCTACAAACGATGGCTCTCGCCCCTGCTGCCTCAGCCAGCTGTGCCCAACGTTGAACCAATTCCACAGGGTGCGCATTAAGGCCTAACGCAGACAGGTCACCCTCATCGAGTGAAGTCAGAACCGTCACTGCTGCGATCTTTGTCTCAGGCAACGCGCGAGCTGCAGCCTCGATCATTTTTGCCCCGCCGCTTGCATGAACCGTCAAATAATCAAGATGTAGATCTTGCAAACTCTTAGCCGCGCCACCGACTGTGTTTGGAATATCGTGCAACTTAAGGTCTAGAAACATCGCTGATTTCGGTGCAACGGCTCGCACTTTCTCAACGATTGCGTGGCCAAATCGCAGGTAAGCCTGTAAGCCGATCTTCATCGCCTGTGCATCATCTGCCGTAGCTTTCGCCCAATCAATAATTTCTAATTCGTCGTCGCTATCAAGTGCGACGGCAATACCTGCTTCTCGGGTTAAGTGAACCCCTACCGACAAGCCTTAGCCAGCAATAGCACCGTGTCACGCAAGCCATTACCGCTTTGAGGCGCGACAACTTGTGACCCAGCCCAGCGAGTAACTAATTCGACTTCTGCCACCCCAGACCCAGTGCTCATCACGCCTGCGGCAGCGAGCACTCGGCCCACGCCACCGCGCGCGGCTCGCGTAATTGCCTCATTCGCCAGCCAACCAACGTTTCGAGCGTCTTTGGCAGCGCTCTCACGCAAGCTAATGGCCAAACCATCGGTGGCTAAGCGCTCACCCAAAACAGAAAGAGACGCAAAAAGATCACCTTCGCCTTTGGCGATCACCTCGTCAGCAAGCTCATCTATTGCCTCAGCCACCAGGGCAACCAATAACTCGTCTTTGTTACGAACCGCGTTGTAAAGGGTGCCTCTAGAAATGCCCGCAGTGCGAAGAACTGTCGTCATCTTCAATTGGTCAGCACCGTTTTCGACCACCAAGTCGCGGGCTGTGGCGAGCACTGCGTCTTTAACCCTCGAACCTGAGCGGGCCATGCTGTGGCGAACTCTCAGGCTGCAGCCGCCCCTTTACGGGCAGGGGCAAGACCAGCTCGTTGAGCGTTTTGACCAACCGGCAAAACGATCGCTTGACCGGGGCCAACCTCAAGGCGTGCGACCTCTAAAGCCACTTCATCTAAAACTTGTGACAAACGAACACCTAATGCCATGCAAATTGCTGCTAGCAATTCAGAAGATGGCTCTTTGTGCCCACGCTCTACCTCAGAGAGATAGCCAATCGAGACGCGAGCGCGATCACTGATTTCACGCAAAGTCCAAAAACGTGACTTTCGCAACTGACGTAACTTCGGCCCGACTACCTGACGCAAGACGACCATGCGGGTTACCTCGCCTTCGTGCTCACTACTGCTTGGGGAATTAGGTGCAAGTTATCGTGAACCTGGCACTTAAGCCCATCATCAACACCCGACTATTCGAGGGCCTTTGCCAACAGACCGATGGCCTCTTTGACACACGTTTCGCGCACCTCTGGCCTTGCGCCCGTTGCGACCACCTTCGCCACCTCACTTCTTGCCACCTCACTTCTCGCTACCTCGCTTTTCGCCACTTCGGCTTTCGTCGGCCCGTTCACCTTTGCCCCTACCACCGCGATGTAAGCAACCCCAGGGGCAACCCCTTCGAGTGAATCAGGCCCAGCCACACCGGTGGTGGCTAAACCCCAATCTGCAGCGAATCTTTCTCGAACCTTCGCCGCCATCTCACGGGCAACCTCTGCGCTAACAACACCGTGAGTCGCGATAAGTGCCGCACTTACACCAAGCACTTCGACTTTCACATCATTTTGGTAAGCCACTACCCCACCTCGAAGAATCGAAGACGCACCAGCCGGCTTAGAAAGCTCTGCTACTAACTCACCGCCAGTAATTGATTCAGCAACTGCAACAGTCTGCCCAAGTTCACGAAGGCGCGCGTAAATGATGTCTATCACGTTCTTAGTGCCCGCCAAAAAAACACTGCACCTGTGACCAGTGTCAAGAACAAAGCAAGACCCATCGCGAGATCAGAAAAGCGCAACCACCAGCCTGCTAACGGCATCAACATCGCACCCACCGCTATGTCTTGCACCACGGTCTTTACCTTCCCACCTTGGTCAGCCGGGATCACTCGCTTCTTGACCATCAATAGCCGATAAGCGGTGACGGTTACTTCTCTAACCAGAATCAATATGGTGACCCACCACCAAAGCCGCCCCGACCAAGACAAACCAATGAGTGCCACGGCAATCAAGCCTTTATCTGCAATCGGGTCAGCGATTACGCCGAAACTAGTGATCTGATTTCTAGACCGCGCGATCTTTCCATCGATTAGGTCACTTATCGCAGCCACCGCGAAGAGCGCAAAGGCCGCCCATTTGACCTCGATTGCGTCTCGACTTGGGCCAAATTGCAGATACCCCAATAACGGGATCGCCAGCAACCTGGCAACCGTTAGTCCATTTGCAACGTTAAGTTGTATTCGCCTACCCGATGTTAACTTCGGGGTCAAACGAAAGAGTCACCACTTGACCTTCGGTGCCGACACGGCCCAAGTCAACGCCATTGTGAACTATAGAGACCGCACCGGCGTTGCCAACTACGACGTTAAGAGTGGACGAATCTGAAAACGACTGCTCGTCACCTGCCGTCAGAATGCCTTCAAAAATCTCGACGTCAGCAATATCTGAAACTCGCACCCAGCTTCGGCCCGACTCAACCCTCACAACCAATTGCACTGGTGCACCAGGAATCGCCGCCGTCAACTTGCCGGTTGGGCTTTGTGCATCAGCATCTTCAGCTACCACAACTTCGGTTTGCTCTGCCACCGTCTCGTCTGCAATAACTACCTCAGAGCCACCACCGCCAACGACTAGTCGGCCAATCAAGGCGAGCCCACCAATAACCAACAAACCGGCAAAGACTGCTGCAAGCACCATCGACCAGTTCGTGCGTTCTTTTGGTGCTTTTCTTTCAAGTACTCGAACGGGGGCAGCGGGCAATACGTCCACTTCTTCTT
>VGAH01000077.1 GCA_016870945.1 Actinomycetota bacterium
CGCACGATCATCGCCATGGCTTCGTCTTCTTCAAGCCCTCGTTGCATTAGATAAAACAGCTGATCGTCACTGACTTTCGAGACGGTCGCCTCGTGCCCCATTTCGACGTCATCGTTTCTAACGTCTACGTACGGGTAGGTATCAGACCTAGAAATGGTGTCGACCAACAGGGCGTCACACTTGACGGTGCTCTTTGACCCCTTGGCGGCTTCATCGATTTGAATGAGGCCTCTATAAGAAACTCGGCCACCATTTCGTGCCACTGACTTGCTAACGATGCTGCTTGATGTGTCTGGAGCGGCATGAATCATCTTTGCGCCTGCGTCTTGGTGTTGCCCAGCACCGGCAAAGGCGACCGACAGGGTCTCGCCCTTGGCCTTTGGGCCCATTAACCAGACAGAGGGGTACTTCATCGTCAATTTCGATCCGATGTTGCCGTCGATCCACTCCATAGTGGCGTTCTCGTGGGCGATTGCTCGCTTGGTTACCAAGTTATAGACGTTGGTCGACCAGTTCTGAATCGTGGTGTATCGACACCTGCCGCCGCGCTTGACGATGATCTCGACAACGGCGCTGTGTAAAGAATCAGTCGAATAGATAGGCGCAGTGCAGCCTTCGACGTAGTGAACATAGGCGTCTTCGTCTACGATTATCAAGGTTCTTTCGAACTGCCCCATGTTCTCGGTATTGATTCGAAAGTACGCCTGCAGCGGAATCTCGACCTTGACACCCTTGGGCACGTACACAAATGAGCCGCCTGACCAAACGGCCGTATTCAAAGCAGCAAACTTGTTGTCCCCCGGCGGAATCACTGTGCCGAAATACTCTTGAAAGATCTCCGGGTGCTCTTTTAGGCCGGTGTCAGTGTCTAAGAAAATTACGCCCTGTTCTTCGAGGTCTTCGCGGATCTTGTGGTAAACGACTTCGCTCTCGTACTGAGCAGCGACGCCAGCAACCAACCGTTGCTTCTCGGCCTCAGGAATACCCAATTTGTCATAGGTATTTCTGATGTCTTCTGGCAGCTCCTCCCAACTCGTTGCCTGTTTTTCGGTCGACCGAACGAAATACTTGATGGAGTCGAAATCGATGTTACGAAGTTCCCCACCCCAGTCGGGCATCGGCTTTTTTTCAAATAGTGAAAGACCCTTGAGCCGAAGGTTTAGCATCCACTCTGGCTCGCTTTTGCGACCCGAAATGTCTCTTACCACTTCTTCGTTGAGGCCTCGCTTAGCAAGAGCGCCTGCGTCGTCGCTGTCGTGCCAGCCGTACTTGTATCGATCTAGTACTTGAATGTCCGGGTGATCTAACGTCGTCACTAGATCTTCTCCTTAGTTTTGGTTTTTGTGGGTTGGGAACCTCGCTGAGCAGGCACTAGATCGGGAATCATCGTTGTGCATACCCCGTCACCGGCCGCAATCGTTGCTATTCGCGTTACGTGAACGCCTAAAGCCTCACCCAGGGCTCGAGTTTCATGCTCGCAAATCTGTTGATACTTAGTGGCTACCTCTTCGATAGGGCAATTGTGCTGACAAAGTTGCATTCCACCGACCGGGCCTCGTGCGGGTGCCAAAGTGGCGGCGTAACCCTCTGCGTTAAGTACATCTGTCACAACTCGCGCTTTCTTCTTTAGTGAGTTGGCACGCTGATAAGCGGCGGCCGAAGTTATCTGCACAGCCAACCCCGCTGCCCGTTCTTTAGCAAAACGCTCGATGGCGCTGCTGCCAGCCATTTCCCCCAGCAAATTCATGGCTTCAAGCGCAATATGGTCATAACCATGGGCAAACTGTCGACGCCCGTTTGCGGTCAACGAATAAACCCGTGCCGGCCGGCCTCGCCCGGTCGTCTCGCTCGGGCCATAAGCGGGCTTTGCACCGTGATTTACCCAGCCGGCACCAACCAATGCATCTAGATGCCGCCGCACTGCAGCCGGCGTCACACCCAAACGTTTCGCCAAACGCCTGGCCGAGGCCGGGCCGTCAAGCAAAAGTGATCGAGCAACGCGCTCCATACCAGTTTTCGGAGCGCTTTTCGCCGCCGCTTGTGATTTGATTTCCACAACACCAATGTTATCTAAATCAGCCCCCCCAGCAACCCGATCTCGTTGGTTCCGCGGGATTTTGATCGCGAACATCGTCGCGCAAGGCGGCATCATCGTGACGGGAGCTCTCGTTCGCCTAACAGGGTCGGGGCTTGGCTGCCCAACGTGGCCTGAGTGTGCGCCCGGTTCGATCATTCCCCAACCAGACCAAGTCGAGGGTTTTCATAAGTTCATCGAGTTCGGTAATCGAACCCTGACAGGTTTAGTGGGAATCATCGCTCTTCTTAGCTTGATTGCTGTATGGCGCTACCACCGCCGATCTCGAGCAGGTCGGGCAACGTCACTATCTCTGGCACTCATCCCCGTAGTCGGAACATTGCTACAAGCCCTGCTTGGTGGCGTGACTGTGTTAACGGGGCTTAACCCAATTACCGTGAACGCGCATTTCTTAGTTTCAATTGCGCTGGTCGCCGTAACCGTAATTCTCTATGCAAGATTCTTTGTTGTCGGAGTACAACCGCCTCGACTAGTTCTGTGGGGTGTTAACGCCACCACCCTCGTTGGCCTGGTGGTTGTGATAACTGGCACCGTTGTCACGGGCTCTGGCCCTCACGCAGGCGATGAGACGTCTGCCCGATATCCATTTGATGTGAGAACAACGGCATGGCTACACGCGGACAGCGTGTTCTTGTTTCTCGGGCTATTGATTGCCACCTTGGCCGCAAGTCGGTACCTGATAGATAAGAAACCGAACCCTCTTGCCAAGGGCCTGACAATCGTTCTTGTCATTGCGGTAGTTCAAGGCATTGTGGGCTACACGCAGTGGTTTACAGATTTACCTTGGGCTCTGGTAGGTGTTCACGTCACGTTGGCGGTACTACTTTGGGGTGCCTTGATGTTCACATTCACCAGAGCGCACCCCAAAATCTTGCTGACTACCTAAGGGCTAAACGACCACGTCCAGGCATATGACAAGAGAAAGCCCAGCTAGATACGCAATTGAAACCTGAAAAACCCTCATGGCAGGTGCTGTAAGACCTAAGTACGTAACGTCGGGTTCAGACTTGACGACCGTGCTTAGGCGATAGACCGAGTACGCAAAAAAGCCCCCGAGGGCAACCGCGCTTACTAAATAGATCAAACTCAAATCTGCCACCCAGTAAAGGCCCACAGAAAACGCGATTGTTATGGCGGTGTAAGCGGCAACATTCTTTATGACGGGTCCAGGCGTGGTAACAACCGGCAACATCGGCACCTTCGCCGCGGCGTAGTCATCTCGTAAAGACACAGCGAGCGGCCAATAGTGAGCTGGAGTCCAGAAGAACACCAAGAAGAACAAAGTCCATGCAGTCCATGTAAGTGAATTAGTTACGGCTGCCCAGCCAATTAGCACCGGAAAGCACCCGGCTACCCCACCCCAAACGATGTTCTGCGAGGTACGTCTTTTTAAGATCATGGTGTACCCAATTACGTACGAAACGATTGCCAGTGCCGTCAGTAAAGACGCAAGAGGGGTGGTCAAGACGGCAAACCAAGCCACCGACAAGACGCTCAAAACTATTCCAAGGGCAGTAGCAGTTATCGGGCTGATTGCCCCTGTCACCAGACTTCGTCCGTGAGTTCGCGGCATGACAGAGTCGATATCGCGATCGAAGACGTTGTTCAAAACGTTCGCACCGGCAGCGGCCATCGCACCGCCAACTAAAGTCGCAAGAGCAGTCCATACATTGGGCCAACCGCCAGAAGCCAAAAACAATGCAGGCAATGTGGTCGCTAAAAGAAGTTCAATGATGCGGGGCTTGATCAAACCGACATAGGCGCCTAATCGGCTGACCCGATGATTCTGCGTGCGTGATGGCGTCATAGGTAGGTTCACGCTATCGCCTTTTGCGCGATAGTCTCGCCGCACAATGGCGTGGTCAGGACTAGACGACAAGTCGGTAAACGCCGCGCGAGGCCTAGCGATGGACTCTGTCGAGCGAGCAGGCTCGGGGCACCCCGGCACGGCAATGGCTTTGGCCCCCGTCGCTCACATTCTTTACCGGTATGTCTTGCGTCATAGTCCAAACGACCCCGAATGGTTAGGCAGAGACCGCTTGGTGCTCTCGTGCGGGCACGCGTCGATGCTTCTTTACGCCCAGCTATTTCTAAACGGCTACGACTTAAGCCTCGAGGACTTGAAAGCATTTCGACGGTTTGGCTCACGAACCCCGGGCCACCCCGAGTACCGGCATACCGCCGGTGTTGAGATGACGACTGGCCCTCTGGGGCAAGGCATCGCCACGGCTACGGGTATGGCGCTGAGCAATCGCTACATCCGCCACCTGCTTGACCCGGAAAGCACGCCGGGCGAGAGCGTGTTCGACCACCGCATCTTCGTCATCGCCTCAGATGGTGATTTACAAGAAGGC
>VGAH01000078.1 GCA_016870945.1 Actinomycetota bacterium
CAAACCAGGGAGCTCCAAAGTGATGATGACGTCAGTGCCATCGCTCACCATGTCGATAGCCGGCACATAACCAGCCGTACGAGTAACGGCGTTGCCCCAAGTGCGACGCACTAGACCCTCGAAGTCGTCGTCCACTCGAGCCAAGACGGTAAATGGATCCCAACGATTTATTGCCATGTAACTTCTTGCCTCCTTCTCAGATTTTCCTTACTTCTTCACATGGCCCAACGCAATAGGCCAGCGATTTATTCCAGAGTTGGACCTGGCCAGTGGGTAAGGTCTCGCACATGCCAATCACTCAGACATCGCTTTTTCGCCATTTCAGCGCCAAATCAGCCGCCTTCGCGTTCGTCGCCGCCCTCGTTGCCGCCGCCCTTAGTGGCGCCCCGGCCGGCGCGTTCGGCATTGGCGGTGCGACCGTGACAGTGACCGCGCCCAGCACAGCGGTGCTCGGCCCGTCAGGCTCTTGCAACATCAGCACTAACACCACCTACTACTGCGTGCCGGCGGGTACGAGCTCTGTGACCTTCCAACTAACCGACAGCGGTGGCATCCAACTACCGCTTGCCTACTCGTCCACCAACTCATCGACCGGCGCGGGTCAATTCACATCGGTGCCACAAAGTGTGTCGCTCACCCCCGCAAACTCAAATGCTGGGCAACAAATGACCTTCTCGGTGGCACTTACCCAAGTCGTCACCGTGTACTTCACGCAACAGACCCCAACGATTCGTTTTAATTCGAACCCTTTTTCTTTCCCTGCAGGCACCATCGCGACCATCACTGGCACAGTGGTTGACCAGACCGGGCAGCCGATTGCAGGAGCCCAAATAAGTGGACAGATTGTGGCCGGGGCTAACTATGGCTTTCAAGCAGTTGGCAACGGCACCACGAACGCCCAGGGCCAATTCGCAATCACTTACAACGACGCACGTTCGACGGCTAGCAACAACGAGGACAACATTCAGGTAACGGCCGTAACCCCTGCTGGGGTTCGCACCTCGTCCAATGTCTATGTGCAGTGGAACAACAACACCAACACCGGTTCGCTCTCGAATCTCTTGTTCAATGGTGTCGCCGTAGGTAGTTTCGGCGGCGCACTTCAAGTTGCCGCACAGGTGCCGCTGGTAGTTGGGCAAAACGCAGCAGCGGTTTCTGTGGCAACGCCCTTCCCCAATGGCCAGGTGACTTTCACAACCAGTGGTGGGGGCATGTTGGTGACACCAAATGGCCAGGTCGGGCAAGGCCAGAAGTCTTTGACCGTGAATGCAAGCGGCCCAACCGCGACCGTCTGGTTCTTTAGCACCCAGGCCGGGCAAATGCCGGTGATCGCAACTTCAGGCAATTCACTTTCAGGCAACATAACTTTTCAAGCCAACCCGGCAACCGCTAGAAACGTAAGCCTTGCCACGAGCTCGGCCGTGGTGGCAGCAGGTGGCACCTTTAACGCGATTGCCACCGTCACCGACGGGTTTGGTAACGCAGTCGGTGCAGGCGTGCCAATCAATTTTGCCGTCAACTCCGCTGTCGGAACTTTTGCCGGCGGTGCAAAGTTCACCTCGGCCATCACCAACACTGCTGGTCAGGCAGTTGTGCCAGTGGTCACGAGTGCACGTGAAAGCGGTGCAGTCGTGCTAAGTGCAAGCGGCAGCGGGTACCAATTCGGACTACCCGCCGCGAACCCAGTGCCTTTCTTTGGAACTTCGAGCCCGTCAGCCGGCGCACAAGTGACTCTGTCGGCATCGGGTAGCCAGCAGAGGGCAGGTGTACAAGTACCAAGCAGTGTGAAACCAGGTAAACCCTTTACGGTGAAAATCACAGGGTTCCCGGCGACCCAAAGAGTTCAAATCACACTTAATCGAGGCAACGCCGTCATAAGCACGAAGTTCGTGACCACCAGTAACTCAGGGCTTGGTCAGACTTCGTTCACCGCATCCAAAGCTGGTACCTACCGAGTCATTGCCTCAGATACCTCAGGCAACGTCTCGGCCGACAAACAAGTGAAAGTCAAATGATCGAGCAGTTAAAGCAACCACATTGGCACGAGCCAGTAACTAGCGAAAGGGCAATCATGAACAAGAGCAAGGGCCAGATATCAAGTGCGTCTGTGTCGACCGGCACGGTTAGGGCCACCGTGGGCGCCCTTGCAGCCGTCGCGCTAGCCGCAGGGCTTTTTGTCGTGCCAAGCTCGGCCGCAATAGACAGAGCGACAATCAACGTAGAAAACGCCAGCCCAACCGTTCGCGGCTACAACAAGGTCACCACCATCTCTAAGATCGAACTGTCTTGGCCTTTGTCCCCCAACGCAGGTAAAGACGCAACCGCCAAGGCTTCAGCGAACGCAACCCAGGCCGCTAAACGCCAAGCCCGCACCTTGCGACCTGTTGCACCTAAGCCTTTCGCCGGCGAATTCGACCAGCGTTCATGGTTAGTCCCGTGCGCACCACCGCAAGGTCTAATCGGTGCTTCGTTCATTTGCTTGACCATCGAGACATTTCAGATGCGACCGGGTGCGGCCAACCCTGACGACCGATTCGTTACTCGGGTGTACAACAACCTTTCCGGTGATGTGGTACCGCTGTCTGTCTGGGTGTCACCAGCCGAACTGCCTGCACTAACGCGAGCGGTCGAAGATCAGTTGTGTGCGAGCAAAGTTGGCTTCTGCGAGCCAGGCATACAGCTAGAGCCGTCATATAAGTCCTTTAGCCAATATGTGCCGACTAAAGACACCCTTCGTCTTTGGTTTAACAAGGGGACGGTGGCGCCCGCTTTTGCCGGACGCATCAACGTCGACGTTCCTTGGACTTCCTTCGAGTCAACCCGCTAACTGACGGCACGCCTGGTTAAGGCACTTGCCATTAACCAAGCGTGTTTGTGACCAACGAAGAGCGGCAGTTTCGGCGAGAGTGAACCTTCACCGTTTGCAAGGCTGCGTGGGAAGGGCCTAAAGGGCCCTTCCACCACGACCTTCTCAGGGTCTTGTAACAAGTACGAGTTGTGAACTGTTCCGATACCACTACCGATGTCTTTGGCGGTGTGCCCGGGGTACGCGCCCCATGGCGTATACGCGAGAAGAAAAGACATCGCCGACCAAATATTTAGACCGACGTTGCCGTACCGAAGATCACTTAACGCCCTGGCCACTGCAAGTCGCTCACGCTTATGTGTCTTCGGGTCCACGACGAGCGTGGCGCCGAGAGTGCCGGGCAGTACTTCGTTCGCCAATCGAACCGCCCGCATCAAGAAATCCTCGACCGAATTGCTGGTTAGCCTTAACACCGCAAAGCCTGAGGCGAACAGCTCTTGGTTAATCATTACCTCGCCGGTGGTGTCTGGGTCTATGCCGAGGTCAATGAAGTGCGATACCCCAGAGCCAATCGGCTGAGCGTTGGCTCGGGCAGCTAATGCATAAAGCCTCTCTTTGGCCTTTGGGTAATAGGGCTCGCGTATCGACAAGGTACTTGCCACCTTTCGAATCGCGGTAATGAATTCATCTGCCTGAGCCCAGTTGGCGTCTAACACCAACACTTGAGAGCAGATGCAGTTGTGCCCTGAGTTATTTAGGTTCGAAGTTAAAAAGTGTTCTGCTTGATACGTAAGATCGGCCTCACTCCAAAGCCCCGGCACGACGATAAAGGGGCTTACTCCGCCGAGTTCACTAGTGACCGGCTTATGAATCCGCTGCTCGCCTCGCGACTTCGCAGCCTCACCAGCAGCACCAGCACCCCAGACAATCGCATCGAATGTGGCCGAGCTGCCAGTTAGATGAATCTCGTCAATGTTTGGGTGATCTACCAGAGCTTCGCCAACCTCTACCCCACCAGATGCGAAACGCACCAGATCAAGGTCGATGAAATCCGCGAAAATCGCTCTTAAGTATGGCTCGAGATAGTCGTTTACCGGGTTCATCTTGACCATCACGGCATTGCGATCATTAAGAAGTCGGTACATCACGTCCAAAAAAGTTATGGCCGCAACATTGCCAGCACCAAGAACCAAAGCGACTCTTGGTGCGATGGGCTCGCCACGCCATGAGCGCGCCGCGCGATCGCGCACTTGTTCGGCCGTCATGCCAATGGGCATCCAGACTTCGGCGTTAAACCCGTTAAACAACAATCGCTCTTCGCCGGTGGTTGGAAACACATCCACGACGACCCGTCCATCGGCTCTACCTCTAACCATCTTCGCGCTGACAGGTGACTCGCCCTCTGAAAGTCTGCGAAAAGTCGTGAGGTAAGCCTTGACAGCATGCGCCATAGCCCATGGGCCCGTGAACCAGTCCTCGGCACCCCAAGTGGTTCCCCTGGTAAGCCCCTTGGCGAGATTGGCGGCATCGACCATTTGCTCGGCCTGACTTCCGATTCGGGGCAACATGGCCTCAAGTAAGCCAACGACTTGCGCG
>VGAH01000079.1 GCA_016870945.1 Actinomycetota bacterium
TCGTCGGGGACTCGAGGTCTTGCATCATCGATGCGGCTTTAACGAGTGTTAGCGAAAATCTGGTGAAAGTCGTTGGTTGGTATGACAACGAGTGGGGGTATTCCTGCCGACTGGTGGATCTCACGCACTTAGTCGGTTCAACCCTGGACAGATAGAAGCTTTGAGCAACAAAAGCGCACTCGTGCGTGTGGATTTCAACGTGCCCATGGACAACGGCGCATCCGCGGGCAGTGACGGGTATTTGCCAGCCTCGGCCATAACTGATGACGGGAGAATTCGAGCCGCATTACCGACCATCAAGAAACTTTCAGACGACGGTTTTCGAGTGGTGTTGGTTGCACACCTTGGTCGACCAAAAGGCGAGAGTTCAAGCTCACTTTCTTTGAAGCCAATCGCTGATCGGCTCTCAGAGTTATTAGGGGAGTCGATTGCGTTCATTCCGCTAACGCAAATTAAGGCATCTAACGGTTCGTTGTTTAGTGCGTTAGGCAATGCTCGGGTGGGCCTGGTTGAGAACATTCGCTTTGACTCCCGCGAAACGAGCAAAAGCGATGAAGAGCGACTCGACTTAGCCAAAGAACTAGTTCGCGATGCCGACATGTTCATTTTGGACGGGTTTGGTGTAGTTCATCGCAAGCAGGCTTCAGTTACTGAAATCGCCTCGTTAGTTCCAGCTAAGGCAGGCTTGCTGGTCGCTAAAGAGATGTCTGCCTTTGATCAAGTTTTGAACTCACCGGCGCACCCTTACGTGGTAGTTCTTGGTGGTGCAAAGGTCTCAGACAAGATTCAAGTGATTCGAAATCTACTTGATTCTGCTGACACCCTCTTAATTGGTGGCGCGATGGCGTTTACGTTCTTGGCCGCTCAAGGTCTTGAGGTTGGTAAGTCATTGGTCGAACACGATCACTTAGAGACTGCTAAAGAACTTTTGGCATTGGCCGAACAAAAGAGAGTCAAGGTGTTCTTACCCAGTGACGTGGTCGTCGCCACCGCGCCAGGCGCACCAGACGGTGCCCATCACGTTGCAGTCACGCAGATCCCGCCGCAGGTGATGGGGCTCGACATTGGGCCGGCTACCGTCGAGGTCTTTGCAGATCAGATACGCAACGCGAGCACCGTGGTATGGAATGGACCTATGGGTGTATTCGAAGTGCCAGCGTTTGCTAAAGGCACTTTTGGTGTGGCACAGGCGGTTGCTGATTGCAAAGGTTTCACGGTCATCGGTGGGGGCGACACCGCAGCAGCTGTCAGAGCCGCTGGTCTTGACGACGATCGTTTCTCGCACGTGAGCACTGGGGGTGGCGCCTCGTTGGAGCTTCTCGAGGGCAAGACACTGCCAGGGCTTGCGAACCTTAAGGAGCATTTGACATGACCTCACCTGAAAGCCCCCGTAAACCGATCATGGTCGGCAACTGGAAGATGAACATGAATCACCTAGAAGCGATCGCCTACGTCCAGAAGTTAGCTTTTGGTGTCTCTGACAAAGACCTTGACAGAACAGAGGTCGCGGTTCTACCGCCCTTTACTGACCTGCGGTCGGTTCAGACATTAAAAGAAGCAGACAAACTAAAGATTCTTTTCGGGGCGCAAGATGTCTCTGCGCATAAAGACGGGCCTTATACCGGTGAGATATCAGCCTCAATGCTCGCGAAACTCAAGGTCGACATGGTCTTGGTTGGTCATAGTGAGCGTCGCGCTTATCACCACGAAGATGACGACTTAATCAATGCAAAGATTGGCGAAATACTCAAGAACTCATTAAGACCTTTGCTGGCAGTCGGCGAAACGCTGCCTATTCGTCAGGCAGGCGATGCCATGAGTCACGTGATTGCGCAGCTATCTGGCTGTCTTAAGGGGGTAAGCACTAAGCAGACGGACGGGCTCATCGTGGCCTACGAGCCAGTTTGGGCAATCGGCACTGGCGAAGTCGCAAGCCCTGAAGACGCGCAGCAGATGTGTCTGGCCATTCGCGAATGGTTGAGCAGCCGATTCTCTTCTACCGTTGCAGAGCAAACACGAGTTCTTTATGGAGGATCAGTCAAGGCCAGCAACGTAAAAGAGCTCATGAATCAACCAGACGTGGACGGCGCTCTTGTAGGCGGTGCCTGCCTAGACCCAGCTGAGTTTTTGCGCATAATTCGCTGGCCTGATCAACTTTAAGGTAACTTAAGGCAGTGACTTTCTTTATCTTGGGCCTTCAAATCCTGTTAGTGCTTACCAGCTTGTTGTTGATTGCTTTGGTGCTATTACATCGTGGCACAGGCGGCGGTCTTTCGGACTTATTTGGTGGCGGTTTTAGCTCTTCTCTCGGCGGATCATCTTTAGCCGAGCGCAATCTTGATCGCCTGACTATTGGCATAGGTGCGGTTTGGGCCGCCACGATCGTCGCCCTCGGTTTGATAGTGGCTGCGTGAAGATCGAGATTTCTTAAGTGGCAGGTGGCGGTAGTGCGATTAGGGGTAGTCGTGTTGGCGCGGGCCCCATGGGTGAGGCAGACCGCGGTGAAGCCGCACCACGCACGCGCGTCTCTTACTGGTGCAAGCATGGGCACGAATCAAAGCCGTCGTTCGCGGTTGACGCCGAAGTTCCAGCCGAATGGGATTGTGTTCGTTGTGGCTACCCGGCGGGCTTAGACAAAGACTCACCGCCTGAACCGCCCATCGTCGTTCCGTACAAGACTCACTTGGCTTACGTGAAAGAACGTCGAACCGACAAAGAAGCTAAAGCGATCCTGGACGAGGCATTAGTGGCACGCAAAGAAGAAAGAAAGCGCAGGCGCCGCCGCCGCTAGCTAGCCTCGTGGCTTAATTGAATTGAGCGCTTGGTTTGGGCAACGATGTTCTCTGGCGTTAAGCCGAACTTCTCGAAGATTTTTGCCGGTGAACCTGATGCCCCGTATTCGTTGATGCCAATTGGGATTCCAAATGACCCTAGGTACTTGTACCAACCTTGGGTAGAGCCAGCCTCGACTGAAACTCGAGCTCTCACACGCTCAGGCAAGCAAGATTGCTGGTAGCTCAAGTCTTGCTCGTCAAACCATTCCAAGCAAGGAAAAGAAACAACTTGTGTCTTGATGCCCTCGGCACTTAACCTCGTGTGCGCCTCAATCGCAAGGTGCACCTCAGAACCAGTAGCCATCAAGACCGCGTCCAAATCTTCTGGGAGGGCCTTACCTGCGATCACGTAGCCACCTTTGGTTGCCAGAGTCGCCGGTGAGTCATTGCCCCGCTTAATGACGGGGACGTTTTGCCTCGTTAAGGCGATGCCACTTGGTTTTGCGCGCACGATGATGTTCTGCCAACAAACGGCAGTTTCGGTTGCGTCCGCAGGTCTAATCACTTCGAAGTTTGGAATCGCTCGAAGGCTCCAGAGCTGTTCGACGGGTTGATGTGTTGGGCCGTCTTCGCCTAGACCGATTGAGTCGTGCGACCACACGAAAGTTGATCGCACGCCCATAATTGCAGAGAGCCTGACGGCAGGCCTTTGGTAATCACTAAAGATCAAGAAGGTTCCCCCGAAGGGCTTAGCTAACCCACCCAGTGCAGCACCATTGAGTGCTGCTGCCATGGCGTGTTCTCTGACACCAAAATGTACGTATCGCCCACTTGGGCCCGCCGTTTTGGTGTCGGGGGAGGCTGCAGCCAAAAGCGCGCCTTTGATTTCGGTCTGGTTGCTTTCGGTCAAGTCAGCTGACCCGCCCCAGAGTTCGGGCAATTTTGATGCCAACACCTGAAGAGCCTCACCACTTGCTTTTCTCGTTGACATGCTCTCAACACCGGCAAAGTCAGGCCACCCTTGAAAGAAATCATCAGGCAGTCGGTTTGCCTGCAGCCGATCTAGAAGCTGAGCTTGCTTTGGGTTTGTGCCTTTCCATTGGTCAAAACGAGTTTGCCAATCCGCCACGTACTTATCGCCTCGTAGAACGGCCTGCCGGGTGTATTCGAGCACCTCAGTGGGCACGTCGAAGCTTGACTGCTTATCTAGACCCATTAGGGCCTTCGTCTCGGCCACTTCATTGCTACCCAGCGGGGCACCGTGAGCAGCTGCTGTGTTTTGCGCATTGGGGGCTGGGTAAGCGATGGTGGTCTGAACTCTGATGAAGACCGGTTTTTCGTTGGTTGCACTTAGGCCAGTTAGCACCTCAAGCAATAACCGCTGGTCGATCTCACCGGCTGATGTCATGGGCACGTCAAAGGTTTGCCATCCGTAGCTTTGATACCGAGCAATCACGTCT
>VGAH01000080.1 GCA_016870945.1 Actinomycetota bacterium
CTGCCCGCGAGGCGTTGAAGAAACGATTCAAACTCACTGCCCTGCAAGCTGATTACATATTAGAAACCCCGCTGCGCCGTCTGACCAAGCTTTCGCAGATCGAAGTCGAGAAAGAGAAGGCCGAATTAACTGCCACCATCAAAGAGCTCACTTCGATTCTGGGCGATAAGGCGAAGTTGAAGAAAGTCGTCAGTGACGAGTTAACCGCGGTTGCTAAATACTTTGGCACCCCCCGTCGAACCGAGCTAACCGCCGCCTAACAAGCGGGGGGTTTAGGAATCGTTTAACGTAGGCGCGTGCAAGCCGATATCTTGATTGTGGGTGCGGGCCCTGTTGGCATTTACGCCGCCTACTACACGGGTTTTCGAGGGTTAACCAGCGTCGTAATGGACACCCTGCCTGAAGCAGGTGGGCAGATAACCGCGATGTACCCAGAAAAAGCGATCTTCGATGTTGCTGGCTTTCCAACCATCAAGGGCAAAGATTTGGTACACGCGCTAATGCAGCAATCAGCACCTTACGAACCGAAATTCTTACTTGGCCACACCGCACAAACTCTTGAGACTTCCCCCCAAGGCCCAGTCACAGTTACTAGTGACAAGGGTGAGTCGATAACTTGCGGCGCGGTCGTCATCACCGGTGGCATTGGGCGCTTTACGCCGCGCCCCCTACCTGCAGCCGACGGGTGGGAAGGTAAAGGCCTCGTCCACTTCGTTCCGCAACTTAACCAGCACGCCGGCAAAGATGTCGTGATCGTTGGTGGCGGTGACTCGGCATTCGATTGGGCAGTCGAGCTAAAGCCCGTAGCAAAAAGCGTGACCCTGGTGCATCGACGCTCAGCGTTTCGAGCTCACGCCGCCACCGTTGAAACCGTCAAAAAACTTGGCGTACCGATGTTGCTAGATAGCGAAGTCACCCAAGTAAGCGGCAACGGCCACATCGAGGCAATAGAAGTCACTCACTCGCCTACGGGTGAAACTCAAACGTTGCCAGCCCAAACTTTGGTTGCTGCTCTTGGTTTCGTGGCAAACATTGGCCCTCTTGCTGATTGGGGGCTCACCCTAGAAAAACGCCGAATCGTGGTGGACAGTGCGACCAAGTCGAACTTGCCTCGGGTTTTTGCCGCAGGTGACATCTCGACTTACCCCGGCAAGGTTGCACTTATTTCAACGGGCTTCGGTGAAGCTGCCACGGCCGTAAACAACGCAGCTGTGGTAATAAACCCAGATGCTCATCTATTCCCTGGGCATTCAACCGGTGAGGTTGCTTAGCTCAAACGTCTATTCGCTCGCGGCCAATCACGTCGGCACCAGCGACGATGAAGTCCTTTCTTGGCGCAACTTCAGAACCCATCAATAAGTCGAAGGTCTTAGTCGCTGCGGTGGCATCTGCCAGCGTGATGCGTCGAAGCACTCGGGTGGCAGGGCTCATGGTGGTTTCTCGAAGCTGCGAGGCGTCCATTTCGCCTAGGCCCTTGTAACGCTGAATCGGGTCACGGATCTTTCGCCCTTTCTTGGCCAACTCAGCAACGACTGCGCGCCTTTCTTCTTCTGAGTAGGTATAGATGAGTTCAGGTGCTGCCTTACTGCTGCCAGCGATTTCGATTCGGTGCAGTGGGGGCACTGCTGCAAAGACGCGACCGGCTTCTAGCAGCGGGTGAAGGTATCGGTTCATCAAAGTCAACAACAAGCAGCGGATGTGGGCCCCGTCGACATCTGCGTCTGTCATCAAGATGATCTTCGAATAGCGAGCCTGATCGAGTTCGAAAGTTCGCCCAGAGCCTGCCCCGATCACTTGAATTATCGAGGCGATTTCAGCATTTGCGAGCACGTCGGTAAGACTCGCCTTTTGTACGTTCAAGATCTTGCCCCTAATGGGCAAAAGTGCTTGGAACTTCGAATCGCGCGCCAACTTGGCAGTGCCCAATGCGCTGTCACCTTCGACGATGAACAACTCTGAGGTTTCTGGGTCAGGCATTCGGCAATCGACCAATTTGCTTGGCAATGAGGACGACTCGAGTGCGTTCTTTCGTCGCTGTACGTCTCGTTGCGTTCTGGCACTGATGCGAACACGAGCCGCATTCACGATCTTCTCCAACACCGCTCGTGCCCTCACCCGCTCACCTCGTGGCGGTTTTTCAAAACAAGTCGTCAATTCTTTGCTCACCACCGCAGCCACGATTCGAGATGCGGCAGGGGTGCCAAGCACCTCTTTGGTCTGGCCCTCAAACTGAGGCTCGGGCACCCGCACGCTCACAACGGCCGTTAACCCCTCCATGATGTCGTCTTTGGTCACGTTGTCTTCGTTGGTTTTCAACAATCGCGTGGCTCGAATTTGTTCGTTGACCACTTTGCCCAAACTGCGCTCAAAACCGGTTACGTGCGTACCCCCCTTAGGGGTGGCTACTACGTTTACGAACGACCTGATGTCGGTCTCATAGCCGTTACCCCACCGAAGTGCAATGTCGACGAACATTTCGCGCTCAACTTCTCGGGGGCTTAGGTGACCCTCGTCATCGAGCATTTGCACCGTCTCATGAAAATGACCGCTGCCTTTGAGGCGAATAACCCCGCAGATTTCTTCGTCTGGTGCGATTTCTTGTACGAACTCAGCGATTCCGCCGGTGTGGCGATAAGTAACTGACTCGAATGTCGCGTCAGGTCGCTTGTCATCGATGGTGACCGAAAGCCCCGAAACCAAAAACGATGTCTGCTGGGCCCTAGCCACCAGAGCACTGATGTCGAGCCTTGTGTCTTTGCCGAAAACTTGTGGGTCGGGCCAAAAACGAACCCGGGTGCCGGTGGTTCGACTCGATATCTTGCCCGATTTCGCAAGGCCTGATTCTTTGGTGAACTTAGAACCTGCCGCCTTGCCAGCAAATTTGCCAGTGATGCCCCGTTTAAACGAGGCGTGATACGTGGTGCCATTTCGATCAACGGCGACGTCCATTCGTTCAGCCAACGCATTGACCACACTCGCACCCACACCGTGCAGGCCACCCGAAGCGGTGTAACTGGTGCCACCGAATTTGCCGCCAGCATGCAGCTTCGTCATTACCAACTCGACACCGGTGAGCTTGGTGCCTTTTTGGACATCTACCGGAATGCCTCGTCCGTCGTCTGCAACTTCGATCGAGTCGTCGGCGTGCAAAGTGATCTTGATGTTTCGGCAATACCCCGCCAACGCTTCGTCGACCGCGTTATCAATCAATTCCCAGACGCAATGTGCAAGCCCTCTGGCGTCAGTCGAGCCGATGTACATGCCGGGGCGCTTTCGAACAGCATCAAGCCCCTCAAGAACTAGTAGGTCGCTGGCTGAATAGCTCGAATTCGCTTCAGACTTGGTTGGGCTAGCAGGCATAAGCCGCCACGCTAAGCGTTAAGTGAGCAGAACGCTTGCTGACATGCCATGATTGGGGTCAACTTAAAAAACGGTAGGTGACATGAACGCGACGCTGACAGAAGCTCCAAATAAGGTAACCGAATTCGACCGATGTGATGCGTGCGGTGCCAAGGCTCAAGTCGCCGTCACGTTGTCAGGCGGGGGCTTTTTGACTTTCTGCCGGCATCACGCTCGAAAGCACCGCGAAGCACTAGAGGCTGTTGAAGCCCGAATCGTCGAGTCAGAGCTTGAAGAAGATCAAGCGGACGAGGTCGCTAGCCCCCGGTAAACGCGTGCGTGCACGAGCAAAGTCCAGGGCACGCTGACGAAGAATGCCAAACCGAAAGTTAGTAAGCCTGAAATAGCCATAACCACATAAGTCGATAGCCACGTGCCCACTACGTAACCCCATGAGCCTCGAACCAACCGCCAGCTTTGTGGCAGTGAGCTAAGCCACCGGGTCTGTTTGTCTGCAATTAGATAAGCAAACATCAGCCAGAACCCACCGATGATCACCCCCGGGATTATCAGTAACGCAAGGCCAACAACGACCACAACTGTCGATACGAAAGAAGCAAGGATGTACCAAATCAGGCCAGAGACTAAGAACAAAGCACGCGGGGTCGGCTTTTGGCCGTCTACTGCGATTAGCGCATTTCGAAACATGCCCAGTGTCGTCATTGACATCAACACGAAGGTCAAGGCATTGGCAAATACGACGACCACGAGCCCAGAGTCTGAGACGAAGTGATTGACCAACCGCCCCACGATGGCTACGCCAAACCAAACGAACATCACCAAAGTCCACGAGCGCCATTGACTTACGTAATCCGCCCAC
>VGAH01000081.1 GCA_016870945.1 Actinomycetota bacterium
CCAACTTCTTTATCGGCTGAGACCTTGAACCCTCTTAGGTGTCGTGGTTCAAGCCCCTTCTCGATTGCGGCTTGGGCTGCCTGCGCGACACGAACTGAGTCTGCATCGAAATAGCGTCCGTTCTTTAGCGTCGCAATGAGGCCATAGGACTCAAGTTCCTTAATTTGGTCAGGGCTTAGGCCGGTCAATTGCGATAACTCATCACGCGTGACTTTGACAGCGCCTGGGGTGACCGCAAACTCCGCCGTGTCAGGAAACGAGTCAACCGATACCAAAGTTCTCGGACGGGCTGCCTTACCTGATTTGGGTTCGTCTTGCACGAGGCCACGGTCAAGCGCATCTAGATGCTCTTTGATTACTTTTAAGGGTAGGTAGTTATCACGCTGAACGCGAAGCACGTAGCGCAAGCGATCTACATCGACGTAGCTGTACTTGCGGTAACCGCTAGGGGTTCGCGTCGGGTCAACTAGCCCCGCTGATTCGAGAAAACGAAGTTTCGAGATCGTCAAGTCCGGAAATTCAGCGCGCAAAACACTTAAGACCTCACCGATGGTCATGAGCGCTGACTCGCGCAGTGCTTCAGCCATTGGTCACCTCGGGGCTAACGAACACGAAGCGAAACTTACCAATTTGCAGCTCATCGCCGTCCTTTAGCTCTTTGGATTCGACTCTCTCTTTGTTCACGTAAGTGCCATTAAGGCTGCGTAGGTCTTTCACTCGCCACTTTGCACCCTCGCGACTTAACTTGGCGTGCTGGCGAGAAACGGTCACATCGTCTAAGACCACCGCCGCCTCGGTTGCACGCCCGACTAGGGCCTCTTCACCAGTTAGCGCAAAATAGTCAACTGATAAGTCATCGCCAATTACTGTCAGCAGTGCTGTGCCAACCGGCGCATTGCTAGGTCGGGCAGGGCGTGAATCATCTGGCTTGTTGTCTGTTGTTGATTGCTCACCAACCGGGGTGAATGATCGAGTTGCATCCTTATCGCCAGAGTTCATGTTGAGGTCAAGCCCAGGTAAGCATTAGCGTCGAGCAAAGTCTCAGCGATTGATGCGCTGGGCACTTCGAGCTCAATCAGCCAACCCGCTTCGTAGGGGCTTGAGTTAATGACTGATGGTTCGGTAACTGCTGCATCGTTGATGACTTTCACGACACCGTCGAGCGGTGCGTAGATGTCGGAAACACTCTTAGTCGATTCCACTTCGCCACATGTTTGCCCTGCGGCAAGTGATGTGCCCACCGCAGGCAGACTCAAATACACGATGTCGCCTAGTGCACTTTGCGCGTAATCGGTGATGCCAACTCGAACAACTGTTTCGCTTATGACTTTAACCCATTCGTGTTCTTTGGTATAGCGCAAGTCATTGGGCACAGCGCTCACGAGGTGAAAGACCCGTCAAGTTTCAAGGTCTCGTAGCAGCAGGGTCGATGGGTGGCACAACGGCCAAGATATCCAATTGCTCGATTCGGATTACCGACACCGTGCCCCCTGCCGCTCTGACCCCCTCTGAGAAACCGCCAGGGATCGCAAGCGCAACCTCCATAGTTCGTGGGTCACCAATGGCTTTGACTCGATAAGGCGGGTTGACCGTGACCCCTGAGACCGAGGTGCCTTCAGGGGCGTCAGCGAACCATGTCGATGCCACAACTCTCTCGTCATTTATCGATATTGCCTCAGCACCTGCATCACGAAGTTCTTGCACAAGGTCAAGCAGTGCAACCGAACTCAAGCTTAAATTTGGATCTCGAATGGTCACTTCGATTCCTGGGCCGGTAACCGGCACGACACCTGCAAGAATCGCAAACTGATCTGCGCGAGCTTGTGTTTCGGCTATGGCTTCAGCAGTTGCACCTTCTACCAATGCTTCTTCACGACGCAGAAGGTCGCTTAACTCAGCTTGCAAGCGATTGCGCTCTACCGAGAGGCGATCAAGAATTTGGACTAGGTCACCTGGTCTAGCGTTTGCCAGCTCATCTGGAACCCGGTTCTGCTGCCAAGCAATAGCTAACGCGACGCCCAAGATGATAGAAATCAACGATATGTAAAGCGTGCTTTTGGACGGGCGATGAGTAATCCATTGCCACCCGGCCGTTGGGTCAGATGGAACGGCCTTTTTTAAGACGCGACGCTTCTTCTTCTGTGCTGGTTCAGTTGATTTGATCGCTACCAAAGCGTTTAGTGCCCCTTAAGCACGAAAGAAATGACGCCGAATGGCAGCAGCGTTAGCGAAGATACGCATCGTTAAGACGATAATGACACCTGTTGCCATCTGGGCACCCACACCAAGTTGATCGCCGATGAAAACTATGAAGGCTGCGATAGCTACATTTGAAATGAAGGAAACAATGAAAACTCGGTCGTCGAATACTTTGTCTAACCGCGCACGCACTGCGCCAATCACCGCGTCTAGGGCTGCAACGACTGCGATTGGTAGGTAAGGCTGAAGCCAGACTGGTACACCAGGGTTTAGCCAAATGCCAATGAGTACCCCGATTACGAGGCCAAGAACGGCGATCACGGGGTTATTGTCCGCCCACTGCTGCGTCACCTGACGAGGCCTCGCTTGGTTCAGTCTCTGTTAGAACCCGTACCCGCTGTAGTTCTTTAGAGCGAGTTGCAGCAGGTAGCGTCAGTTCGGCTTCGGTCTTGACTGTGGTCACGATGCCGTAGTCACGTTCAAGGGCTTTGAAGTCTTGGTAGGTATTTGTCGCAAGAAACGACTCAAGCATGCCCTCGGGGCCGATAGCTTGAATCTGATACGGCGGCAGCACAGGCCGGTAATTGACCAATATGGCGTCGCCGCTGCCTCGTATCGCAGTGGTTGCCGTCAAGCGCTCACCCCCGAGTGTGAGCGCAGTGGCCCCGGCAGACCAAAGAGCATTCACGAGGTCTTGCAATTCGTAATCGCGAACCGTCGACAATCGGCCGGACTCGCCAGCCGGAAGGGCGTTCCCGTCATAAACCATCAGGGTGAGCCCTGAGCCGTTAGCTTCGATGTAACCGGCTGCGGCACTTACGTTGTTTAAGTACTGCGTAAAGCCCTCAGTCGACCCGCTAAGTAGTGCGTTGGTGCGCCGATCAATCGAGGATTCAACGTCGGCTATCTGAGTTGCCAGCGCGTCAACTTCGACCTGTCGCTCTGAGATTTGTTCACTTACCCCGAGCGCCGAGTCGCGAACCTGTTGGGCCCAAACTGCGACTTGATTAAGCGCGATACCTAGCCCAAAGCCAACCAAAACAATTGCCGGAAAAACCGACCAGCGATTTCGAATCCGGGCCTGCTCGGGGGCTCGCTTGCGTTTCTCGGCGACCAGCCGATAACCGTCGTCGTCTTCTTCGCGCGCTAGGCGCATCATTAAGTCTGCAACCCCTGGTGGGTTTTCAGGATCCCATCGGGGCATTAAGCCAACTTAGCCCTAACTGCAGATAGGTACTGCGCCCCTGAATACCAATAAAGAACGATGCCCCAAAGCGTGAAAGCCCATGCCAGGCCTTGAACGAGTTGATTATCTAGAACGCTCGCAAGAAGAATCAGCGGAAGGCCCATTGTGAGCGTGAAAGTTGCAATCTTGCCCGCATAGGTGACGGCCACGCCAGTTTTGCCTTTTCTCTTAAGTAGCGCCAAAGCGCCTGTGACTAATACGTCGCGGGCAAGAAGAATCAGAACGAACCACAGCGGCACGAGCTGCTCAAGTAGTAGGTACAAGACCAGCACTAGAGTCAGTAGACGGTCGGCTATCGGGTCGAGCAACTCCCCCAGTCGTGATTCTTGGTTTAGCTTGCGAGCGAGCCACCCGTCTAACAAGTCGCTTAAGCCTGCAAAAAACAAAAGAGCAAATGCAAGAAGTTGGCTCATGCCCAAAACTGCCCCGACCGCAAAAACCACGATCAATACCAGCCGCAACACCGTCAACGCGTTCGGCACCGTCATAGTCACGCTATTTCGTCGGGCTGGCGGGATTTGAACCCACGACCCCTTGACCCCCAGTCAAGTGCGCTACCAAACTGCGCCACAGCCCGTACTTAAAGACCTCACACTGAATCAACCGCGCTTTTGGGGCTTGACCCTAAGGCGCAACGGCGTTCCCTCGAACCCGAACTGCTCGCGAAGTCGCCGCTCGATAAAGCGCAAGTAAGTCGCATCTAATTTACCTCTCGT
>VGAH01000082.1 GCA_016870945.1 Actinomycetota bacterium
GCGTGAGAATTTTCTAGACCATGAATTTGCTCTTGTTTTTGCCGTAATGAAAGACAAAGACGCTCTCGCGATCCTTGAGCACTTGACTTCAGTTTCAACTTGTTTGGTGGTTACCTCGACTAATTCGCCACGCTCAGAATCGATTGATGAATTGAAGGCACTGCTGTCGACGAACTTTCCGAAATTAGAAGTCCACCTAGCCGCAGATGTAACCCAGGCATGTGACAAGGCATGTGACTTGGCAACTAGCCAAGGCTCACGAACCGGTGTTCTGGTAGCAGGTTCAGTGGCCTTAGTGGGCGCAGCACGGGGGTGGACACAAAGTGTCTAAGCGAGACCCGATGTCAGTCGTAGGCAGCGCCACCCTCTTGCTCGAGGCACTTACCATCGCATTGGCGATTCCATTCGCGCTGCGATCTGAAATCACAGAACGCGGTTGGTTCATTGCTTTGTGCGTTGCGGCAATAGCGCTTGCAGTGGTCGCAACGGCATTGATGCGTCGCACTGTGGGCGTGGCCCTTGGTTGGTCGGTACAAGTTCTGATGTTTGCTGCTTCGGTGCTGGTGCCCGCCATGATTTCGTTGGCAATCGTCTTTACTGCGCTTTGGGTGACAGCGCTCTGGGTGGCCAATCGGGTTAGAAAAGCGCGCCCGTAAACTCAGCCGAAGTGGCTGACGACCGAATCGAAAGAACCCTCGTCCTCATCAAGCCGGACGGGGTCTCACGCAATCTCACTGGCACGATCATTTCTCGAATCGAAGCTAAAGGCCTTCGAGTTGTTGCGATGCAAATGCGCACGTTGACCGCAGAAACTGCTCGCACTCATTACCAAGAACATGACGGCAAGCCCTTCTTTGAATCCTTAGTGGAATTCATTACCTCAGGCCCCTTGGTGGCGATGATCGTCGAGGGCGTGAATGCGATTCCGGCTCTGCGCCAATTGGCCGGCGCCACAGACCCTCTTGCTGCCAACACCGGCAGCATTCGAGGCGACTTCGCGGTGACGGTTGGCGAGAACATCATCCACGCTTCGGACTCACCGAAATCTGCCGAGCGAGAGGTGCGGCTATTCTTTCCTTCGGTTTAGAGGTTCGTTTATTCCCCTTGAAAGGCGGTAGGTAAACAGATATGGGTTTGCTCGGTAGAGACATGGCGGTCGATTTAGGCACTGCGAACACACTGGTTTACGAGCGTTACCGAGGTATCGTTTTGAATGAACCTTCAGTGGTGGCTATCAATCAAGCCACTGGCGGAATCGTGGCCGTTGGTGTTGAAGCTAAGAAAATGATTGGACGTACTCCGGGCAACATCGTGGCGATTCGCCCACTTAAAGACGGGGTGATTGCTGATTTCGACACGACTGAGCGCATGATGCGTTACTTCATTCAAAAGGTGCACGGTCGAAGATTCTTTGCAAAACCTCGCATTGTTGTCTGCGTGCCAAGTGGAATCACTGGTGTCGAGCAACGAGCCGTTCGCGATGCCGGTTACAAAGCCGGGGCGCGCAAGGTCTACATCGTCGAGGAACCCATGGCTGCAGCAATCGGTGCCGGACTACCGATTCATGAAGCCACCGGCAGCATGGTGGTTGACATCGGTGGTGGCACGACTGAAGTAGCCGTTATCTCTTTAGGAGGCATCGTCGCGTCGCTATCTATTCGCGTCGGGGGCGACGAAATTGATCAGGCGATCATCAACTATTGCAAGAAGGAATATTCACTGTTGCTTGGTGAGCGCACTGCCGAAGAAATAAAGATAGTTTCAGGTTCTGCCTGGCCGGGCCCCAAAGACCAACCCGCAGAGTTGCGCGGCCGAGACTTAGTAACGGGCTTGCCTCGAAGTGTCACCGTGGGCGCAGACGATGTGCGTCGCGCGCTAGATGAACCCGTTACCCAAATTGTGGACGCGGTTAAGGCCACGCTTGACCGCACGCCACCGGAACTTTCTGCCGACATCATGGACAGAGGCATCGTCTTAACCGGTGGCGGGGCCCTACTTCGCGGTTTAGACGAGAGGCTTCGTCACGAAACGGGTATGCCAGTCATCGTGGCCGAAAACGCGCTCGACTGCGTTGTAATCGGATCCGGTAAGTGCGTAGAAGAGTTCGACATCCTTCAGGACGTGCTGGTAGCCGAACCGCGGGTCTGAAACCCCGATGAGAGACACTCGGGGCCTTCGCGTTGTTCTGTCGATTCTCATCGTCGTCACGCTGACTCTCATCGTGCTCGACCTTCGTGGCACAGGGTCGGGTATCACTACCTCTTTACGCCAGGTAGTCGCTACCGCCTTTTCGCCCGTACAGGTTGGGGTAGCCGGTGTCACCAGCAGCACTAGAAACTGGTTCGAATCCATCGGTGAGCTACAAGGTGCAAGCACTCGAGCTGATGCTCTACAAGTTGAGAACGATCGGCTAGAGAGCTTGGTCATCGTTAGCGGTGAAGATCGTCGAAGGGCGCAAGAACTCGACGAACTTCTGCTGCAATCGCGATATCTGGAGCGTCAAATAGTTCCCGCGCGCGTAATCGCCATCGGGCCCACACAAAGATTCAGCTGGTCAATTTCATTGGACGCGGGCACTCGCGATGGGGTTAGTGCCGACCAGTCAGTAGTAACCGGCAAAGGCCTTGTCGGTAGAACCATTCGTGTCAGCCCATGGTCTGCTGAAGTCCTATTGCTGACTGACCCGACTAGTTCTATCGGTGCTCGTATCACCGGCTCTGGCGAAATCGGTTTCGTTAAAGGCACGGGCCTTTCTGATGAACTCGAGTTTGACTTGCTTGATCCGTTTGCGCCAATGAAAGTGGGCGATCGAGTGCTCACGTGGGGTTCTGACGAAGGGAAGCCCTTTTTGGCCGGAATCCCGGTAGGTGAAGTCGTGCGAGTCAGCGGCACCCCGGGGCAGTTAACCCGTCGCGCCACAGTGCGGCCTTTTGCGAATCTTTCGTCCATAGACCTTGTCGGGGTGGTCATAGATACCCCCCGAAGCACGCCGCGGCAGCCGTTGTAATGAACTGGCGCGCAGTTGCGATCGCAGCATTCATTTTGGTTGCTGCTCTTTTGCAGGTCGGGGTTGCAACTCAGCTCGGTTTGCCGTTGGTAGCGCCCGATGTGATGCTGGTTGCGGTAATTGCCGTAGCCCTTCGTCGCGGGGGCACCATCGGTGCCATAGTCGGTGTGGCAGCGGGTCTGTTATCTGACCTCTTGCCACCGAGTGCTTCGCTATTGGGTGTAAGCGCCATCGCGTTTGGCGTTGTTGGTGGGGTAACTGGCTGGTTAGCCAGCCGTGACAAAAAGCGAAACCAATTTAACTATTGGCGCGCTGTTGGCTTCACCGTAATCGCAGCGATTGCGGCTCTACTTATAAACACCGGTGTGGTCGCGGTGTTTGATTCTGAAAGGCTCGTGACGAATAACTTCGTTCTCTCGCTGTTATGGCAGGGCGCCTATGCCTTGGTGCTGGCGGCCGTGCTCGTGCCCATCTACGCGTGGATCGATCGAGTAACGGCCCCGGTAAACGTAGTTACTCGTAGGTGAGCACTTCTGGGGCAGCACCCACACCTTCAATATCAGTTTTCATACCTTGCGTACCAGAACATATCTCGCGACTTAAGGTCGCCCTTTCGGTGCTCGCGCGATCTACGCGCAAGCCCGATCAACTGGTCATCTACTTGTCTGAGACAGACGCCATAGACGAAACGGATCTGCGACGCACAAGTGACTTAGTGAAAAGAGCTGGCGGTGAACTACACACGCACCCAACTCGTTTGTCGCCAGGGGCTGCTCGTATTCCGTCCAAAGAGATTTGCACTAGTGAAGTAATTGCCTATCAAGATGCCGACGATTTCACCCACGATCGACGCCTAGAAATTCTTGGTAAGGCTTTTCGTGATGAAAGTGCAATGCACGTCTTTCACAATATGACCAGAGTTAGACGATTGACATTTGAGTGGGTAGCCAAAAGAAAAGCGCGCGCAACTCTTGCGCCTTTTGAGACAATCGATGGATCCTTCTTATTCGATCGGTACTTCCCCACGAAGGAATTAAGACGACCCGGCGGCATTTGGGTTTTTGGCGAAGATATCGAGATTCGTTTTGGTTTGGGTGTTTTTGCAAT
>VGAH01000083.1 GCA_016870945.1 Actinomycetota bacterium
GTGAGACCGATCTCGCATGCGAATGCGTGAATATGCCCTCTGGTTTCGCGATCAGATTCACGACCAGAAGCAATAGTGCAATTAGAGGCGCGTTGCTCGAATCGGTGTAGCCGGTCACCAAAGAGAGAACTAGCCCCGTCCCAATGCCTGCGCCGACCGCACCGACGAGGCTGTCGAGGCCACCAATAACTGCAGCGGTAAACGCAAAGACGAGAAGCAAATCGAAACTATTTGGCGAGATTGTGGTTAGGGGTGCGATCAATACGCCTGCGAATGAACCAACGACCCCGGCCATCACCCAACCCACGGTGAGCATGCGCGAGACGCGGATGCCAGAAAGCCTCGCGACTTCTGGGTTAAACGCAGACGCGCGCATGGCAAGGCCGAGGGATGTTTTGGAGAAGATGAAACCCAGCACGGCAACCAACAGAACTGCTGCCACGACAGTTACGACGCTGTACCAAGTGAATTGGTACGTGGTGCCACCGACCGTGAAACCAACGTCTGGGAAGGGTTGCGGGTAATTGCGTGGGTCACCGCCCCACACCATCGAGGCGAGCGCTTGTAAACCAATCAGCACACCGAATGTCGCGATGATTGCGCCAGAGGTATCGGCCCGCTTCATCGGACTCAAAACGAGAGCTTGCACGACTAACCCAAGCAGTGCGCCCGAGCCAAGTGCAATAAACAACGCAAGCCACCAAGAGCCGGTGACATCTTGAATCGTTAGCCCGATGTATGTGGTGAACATGGCTTGACCGACTAACGCGAAATTGACAACGCGAGTTGAGCGATAAATCAGGACGAGGGCTAAAGCCATCAACGCGATGATCAGCCCCTGGCCAACGCCACCGAGGAAGTAATCGACGAAACGACTCATCTGATCAGTACCCCAAGTACGCGTGACGAAGTTGTTCGTCCGCGCCAATTTCAGCAGCCGGGCCTGTCATTACCACCTTGCCAAGGTGAAGCACGACTGCGGTGTTGGCTATGCGAAGGGCAGTGACCGCGTTTTGTTCGACGAGCAGAACGGCTAAGCGCCGAGTTAGAGCAAGGTCGCGCACGAGCTCGAGTATCTGTTGCACGATGAGCGGGGCAAGCCCGAGGCTCGGCTCGTCAAGAAGTAACACACGTGGGTCACCCATCAAGGCTCGGCCGATTGCAAGTTGTTGTCTTTCGCCGCCGCTTAACGTGTCGGCGCGTTGATGATTTCGCTCGCCCAGAATTGGGAATAGCGCGTAGACCTCGTCCAACAAAAGTTGTCTTCGATCACTTGAACGCCTGAGGGCGCCTAAGAGCAAATTTTCTTCGACGCTTAACTCTGCGATGGTTGAACGACCCTCGGGCACGAGCGAAATGCCGCTTTGCACTATTTCTTCGGGGCTCTTACCTGTTAGTTGAATCTCGCCATATTTGACGTCACCTAATTCGGGGCGCACCAGGCCGGCGATGGTGCGCATCATGGTGGACTTGCCCGCGCCATTTGCGCCGATTACTGCGGTCACTTCACCAGGCGGTGCGGTGAGAGTGACGCTTGAAAGCGCTTGGACGGCGCCGAACTTCACGCTCAAGTGGTTGACATGCAGAGATGGCGCAACAGGGATGTTCATCTAGTGAACCGCGTCTTCGCCGAGATAAGCGGCCAACACTGCTGGGTCGTTGCGTACTTCGTTCGGGGTGCCACCTGCGATGACTCTGCCGGCATCGAGCACCCAAATGAAGTCACAAACTTCCATAACTAGCTCCATGTGGTGTTCGACGAGCAAGACGGTTCGCTGAGGAGTCCAACTGCGGATCAAGCGTGCGAGGTCGGCAATGTCGTCAGCACCGACGCCACCAGCTGGTTCGTCGAGCATCAAGAGTTTGGGGTCACTCACCAGCGCGCGTGCAAGGGCAACTCGCTTTTGCACCGGGTAAGGAAGTTCGGGTGGCTTCTTTGGCGCGACGTCGGCGACACCTAGGTCGTTCATCGCAGCAAGGGCGCGCTGGCGAATCTTCTCGTCATGCGCATCAACCCACGGTGCGGCAATTGAGTCGGCGATGATCCCGGTTTTTACCGAATTGGTTGCACCGAGCATCACGTTTTCAAGTGATGTCAGCGACGGGAATAACCCGACACCTTGCAGGGTGCGAGAGATTCCCATTTGTGTGAGGTGGTGTGGCTTGGTGTGTCGTAAGATTTCGTCTTGAAAGATGACTGTGCCCTTTTCGGGTTTGACGAAACCGCATATGACGTTAAACACGGTGGTCTTGCCAGCACCGTTGGGGCCGATAAGACCGGTCACGGTGCCTTCTTCGACTGAGATGTTTACGTAATCAAGAACTTGAAGGCCGCCAAACTGCGCGGTTAGTTCGCGGGTTTCAAGAAGAATCGGCATTAGTTGGCGTTACCTACCGCACCGAAAAGACGATCACCGGCATCGCCTAACCCAGGAACTATGTAACCGCGGTCGTTAAGCCCTGCGTCAAGCCCTGCTGTTACGACGGTGACGTTTACGTCTTTGCCAAACGCTTGCTCGACGCGGGCAATGCCCTCAGGCGCTGCGATTAGCGCGATTGCCACGATGTCGTCGGCCCCGCGTTCGAATAGCAATTCCATTGCGGCCACCAAGGTGCCGCCGGTAGCGAGCATTGGGTCTAACACGAAAACCTGGCGCCCTTTTAAGTTATCTGGCAAACGATCTGCATAGGTAGAAGCGATCAAGGTTTGCTCATCTCGCACCATGCCTAAGAAGCCAACCTCTGCGGTTGGTAGAACGCGCAGCATGCCGTCCAACATTCCTAACCCTGCGCGCAAGATCGGCACGATGACTGGGGTGGGGCTTGCGAGCTTTACGCCTTTGGTCGATTCGAGTGGGGTCTCGACGGTTATTTCGTTTACGCGGATCCCTCGTGTTGCTTCGTATGCGAGCAAGGTGACAAGTTCGTCGGCAAGAAGTCGAAAGGTGGTGTTGTCAGTGTGTTTGTCACGCAACGCCGTAAGTTTTTGCGTGACCAAGGGGTGATCGATGACCAACGACCGCACAACGCCAAACCTAACGGCGGCGCGATCAATCACTAAAGGGCGTGCGCTCGAGGGTTTCTTGACTCGCTGGGGTCTCGGGTTGAGTTTGTTGCTGTTGGGGTTGGCGGTGCCGCTCTCGTTGGCAGCAGGGGCTTATCGCGGTGAGGTCAGTGCGCGAACGTGGCTAGAGGTGGCAGCGATTCTGATTTTGGCTGTCGCGTTTGCTGCGCCGTGGCTTATTTCGAGTTGGTGGTACACGTCGTCGCTGCCTGCGTGGGTGCCCCCGCTTGCTTACTTGGCGGTCGGGGTCGGCCCGGTGCTTTTGGTTTTGGGTGGTTTCGAGCGCGCGGGGCAATTTGTTTACGTCGAGGTATTTCGGTTTTTTCACACCCCAGATGTGTTTGGTGATCTCGTCAATGTCACCGGTGCGTGGGAATGTGGTTTAGCCGTAGCGGGCAAAGCAAACGCTTGTGACCCTTTTGGTCGGCCATACATCTACCCGTCGGCCTTATTAGTTCTTGGGCGGACGGGGGCTGACTCAGGTTGGCTTACCGCGCTTGGGTTGGCGTTGGCAGCAGGTGTTGCTCTCGCTCTTTGGGTGTTGGCCAAGCGCAGTACGTCGTCAGGCAGAATGGTTTTGACGTTGATGGGCATCTCGCCCTCTTTTATCTTATTAACTGAACGCGCAA
Source organism: Actinomycetota bacterium (assembly GCA_016870945.1). GTDB lineage: Bacteria > Actinomycetota > Actinomycetes > S36-B12 > UBA5976 > VGAH01. Next base: position 3,694 of record VGAH01000083.1, read on the forward strand.
ACATAGAAGCGATCTTGTTGCCGATGTTCTTAGCGGCACTTTGGGTTGGCGGGAAGAAACTTGCACCCGCATTGTTTGGTTTAGTTGTCTTGCTATTGGCAGCATTTACAAAGTTCTTGCCACTGGTTGCGGTGATTGCCACACCTATTGCTGCGCCTAGTCAGAAGTTGATTAGGTGGGTTTTTGCGAGCGCGCTGTTTCTCTTTGGTATGTGGGTGATGTTGCCAGATTTAGGCCAAATTGAAGCGCCTCGTTATTTGGCGACTTCTTTTGGTTTGCCGAACTTGTTGGCTCTTATGGCTGGTGAGGCGTCACCAACTTTTGCAGTTAATTGGCTGGTTTGGGCGTGGGTTGTGGTGGCAGGGGTAATTGCGGTGGCAACAGGTTGGTGTTGGCGAACTTCAGCG
>VGAH01000084.1 GCA_016870945.1 Actinomycetota bacterium
AGGGAATTCGGTTGCTGGTGCCCCGGCTGACCCGTGCCCACCGCCAACTGCCGAAGTGCCGGTGGCATTCGACTTACGTGGTTCGGGGTTCGGTCACGGCGTCGGCATGTCGCAATACGGGGCACTAGGCCAAGCGCGAGCCGGCGCCACATCGGCTGCGATATTGGCGCATTACTACCCGGGTGCGGTTTTGACACCGGCTCAAGTCGACGTGCCAATTCGAGTTTCTTTGTCGAACGGTTCAGGCAGCTTTGCTTTGCGCGGTGAGCCTGCGCAGGGGGACGGGGGCTCACTGTCTCTATCTATTGACGGTAACGAGACCGTTGTCGGGCCGAACGAGATCGTTCGGGTGCGCAATGCCGGCGGCGTAGTAGCCGTGACGCGTGGCGGTGCAGCCGGAACTGACGCTGCGGTCGGTCAAGGCAGCAATGTCACCGTGCGATGGTCGGGAACGCGAGACCCAGGTTCAGCTGGGGGAGCACCGGGTGTAGTCAATGCGACCCAAGCAACCGATGCCACCGTGGCAACTCGGCTTGGTTCTGACGGTCACCGGTATCGCTACGGCACCCTTGAGATAACCCCGACCGCAAACGGTCAAGTGCGCGTGATCAACACGTTGGCATTGGGCGATGAATACATATTGGGTGTGGCCGAGATGCCAAGCAGCTGGCCTGCGGCGGCCCTCGAGGCGCAAGCAATCGCTTCTAGATCTTTTGCGATGGCTAAATATGGACGGGGAAGGGTCGACCCGGCGTGCGGATGTCACGTCAGCGCTACCGAGAACGATCAAGTTTTTGCAGGCTGGAACAAAGAGAAGTCAGCTGGCGGCGGTGCGTGGCGACAAGCCGTCATGAGCACGATGACATCGAATGGCGGTGGCTCTGCAGGCACTGGTGCACCCACCGGGCTCATCTTGACTCACGACGGCAAGCCCGCCACTGCCTACTTTCATTCATCATCTGGGGGTAGAACTCAAGATCCCGCTGAAGTCTGGGGAAGTTCGGTTGGCTTCACTTCGGTGGTTGACGACCCTTGGTCGCTAGACCCGGCAATAAACCCTTACGCGAATTGGACTGTCAGTGTGGCGCAGCAAAGGGTGGCACAGGTTTTTGGTTTGCCTGCCGTCTCTAATTTAGAAGTGACGGCAAGAACAGCAAGTGGGGCCGCAAAAGAGATTCGCGCTACCGCACCCACCGGCGCAACCGCTGCTATCACGGGTAGTACTGCGCGTAGTGCATTCGGCTTGCGCTCGACTCACTTAAATGCGATCGGGCCTTCGGGTGCGACGGTTAGTGCAGTCGTGCAACCTGGCGTGACGCCTGTTGCTGGCCAACCTAGCGGGGCTATCACCCCGGCAGCACCACCACTGCCCGGGCTTGCATTGTTAAGTGACGCAGCTCCGAGTGTCAAAGTTGGTGCTCAAGTGAAGTTCTCTGGCGCGTTGAGCCCGGCCCAGTCAAGAGTCACCGTTTATCGCCAGCGCAAGATCGGTAAGTCTTGGCAGATAGTCGGTAAGGCGCGCACTAATGCAAAAGGTGAATACAAGATGGCCTTCAAGATTCCAGAAAAGGGCAACTACACCTACCGCACAGTGGTGCTCAATAAGAAGAAGAAACTCAAGCTTGCTAGTAATGAACTAGTACTTTCGGCAGGCAAGAAACTAGCGCAGAAACCAGCCCCGACGAGTTGTAAGAAAGGTGGTTGTGATTGCCCAGATTGCGCTGGGGTCAGCGCTTTACCAGTAGCTAAGTCGTAAGTCGTAACGTTTACGCGGTGCTTGAGTCCATTCTCTTAGTCGGCGGCCAGGGGACACGCCTGCGACCACTTACTCTCACCACGCCCAAACCCATGCTTGAAGTTGGTGGCTACCCGGTTACAGCGCACCAGTTAGCACGTGCCCGCGAAGCCGGGGTGACCCGGGTGATTCTCGGAACCGCTTACAGAGCAGAAGTTTTCGGCGACGCATTTGGTGACGGGTCTGAATTCGGTTTAAGGCTTGACCATTCGTTCGAGCCAGAACCTTTAGGCACGGGCGGGGGCATAGCTCAAGCCGGCGCGATGCTTGAGTCGGGCCCCGATGACCCAGTACTTGTGTTCAACGGCGACGTGCTAACAGGAATCGACATCGCTCAAGCCCTTATTAGTTGGCAAAACTCAGGTGCAGATGTGGGGTTGTATCTAGTGCGTGTGGCTAACCCTCGTGCTTACGGGTTAGTGCCAACCGACGAACAGGGTTTTGTGACAGCGTTCTTAGAAAAACCCGAACATGAGCGCGAGATCGTGACCGACCAGATCAATGCGGGCATGTACATAATGCGCCGCCGAATTATTGATCAGATACCACGTGGTGAGGTCGTATCAGTAGAGCGCGATGTGTTTCCTAAGTTGCTTGCAAGCGGTGTGAAAACTCTTGGAATAGTTGATGAGGGTTACTGGCGTGATTTGGGTACCCCAGCAGCACTGGTGAAGGGCTCGGCAGATTTGGTCAAGGGTTTAGCACCCTCACCGCTTTTGAAAGAGAATCCAGATTTAAGAGAAGACGGCTCAGCTTTGGTGTTTTCGGAATCTCATGTCGCACCAGACACTGAACTCTCGGGCGGTTCGGTGGTAATGCCAGGGGCCGTCGTCGAAGCGGGCGCGTGCGTGCGCGGAACAGTGGTGGGGCGCGGTGTCAGAGTTGGGGCTGGCGCAGTGGTTAGCGATTGTTATTTGGCCCACGGTGAAGTTGCAGACGAAGCGAGATTGACCGCTGAGGTGGTCTGCTAGCTACTGCCAGTTTTTTTCACTCGTTATCAACGAGAGATCAAGTGTTCGTCAATCGGTGGAATTGTTCGTGAATTGCTTGGTTGATTCGGCTTGCCCACGGCTATCACCCCCAATGGCTCCCAAGAAAGGTCAAGGTTCAAAGTGGTGCGAACCTCGTCCGGGCAGAAAATCGCAGACGAAACCCACGCCGAGCCCCAACCGCTGGCGGCAAGAAAAACAAGCAGGTTCTCGATGGCCGCGCCCGCGCTCATGGTGAACATGTCTCTTTCTGCCAACGCCCTGCGTGAGTCTGGGTAGTCGTGCTGGCCGGTTCTGACTAAACAAGGGACTACCAATTTCGGGGCGCGATGTAGCACCTGACCACGCTTGACGCGCTGTTCAATCGCCTCCTTAGAGAGCCCATCAATTTGTGCCAAGTCTTCTCGCCATTTCTCTTCCATGGCGCTTAGGAGTTTCGGTTTAGTTTCGTCGCTAACTAGAACGAAGCGCCACGGTTTGGTGTGATGCGGTGCTGGTGCTGTGATGGCGGCAGTTACGGCCTCTTTCATGACCTGCTGGTATTCATCTTCATTGATTGGGTTTTGATCGAAATCTCGAACTGTTCGGCGCCCGGCAGGTGCGCGAAGTGAGCCCTCTTTAAGGGCCTCGGCAGTGCCGAGGGTGAAAAGGTCTTCGTCATCGGGCCTGACCAGAGAGGCTGCCGATTGTTCGAAATCGCCCACCAGATGTGCGAGGCCACGAACGATTGCCACTGGGCGCCCTGCTGACTTTGCTCTAACTAGTTCTGATGCGCCAGCTATTTCATCGCCAACCGCAACCTCGGTTAATTCCAGTTTTCGACCGAAGGCATCGAGACTTCCTCGAAGATCGTCCAAAACTTTCACGCCGCAACTTCCGATTGCTGCGTCGGTGAGACCTAGTCGCCAAGGTCGGCCCAAAGTGTCGCTAACTATTACCCCGACGTTGACCCCGAGCTTGCGATTGAGGTTTTCGCGAATTAACGATGCTGACGAGTCTGGGTCTTTGGGCCACATGACTAGCTCGCCTTGGTGGGTGTTGCTCTCATCAACTCCCGCTGCGGCTAGCACCACCCCGTGCTGGTTGCGCACAATCAAAGTCTCACCGCGTGATGCCACCAGTTGAACCGATTCGTCTTTGATGATTTGCTCACGCTCGTGAGTTGGGGCCACACGCCCCTCGGCCTTTGCTACGACCTTGCTTGTTACCACCACGATGTCGCCGTCAAACAGCCCAACTTCGCCATTTGGCGCGACCACTGCTGCCAAATGTTCAGCCAATAAAGATGCGAGGTCACTTTGCGGGGTTACCTCA
>VGAH01000085.1 GCA_016870945.1 Actinomycetota bacterium
TTGGTTCCAGGGTGGTGGTGGCACTTGAGAAAGCCGGCGGGCTGTTAAGTGGTCAAAAGATTGAAGACGTAAACCTGGCTCGGGTGCTAACCGATGGTGAGCAGATCTACTTTGGCCCTAAGCGCAACGCACCGCCGAAATTAGAGACACCTCACGCATCAAGTCCTGCACTGCCGCCGAACGCGGGGCACCCCTCGATGCCTAGTTCATCGCGGGCCTCTGCGGCACCAACGCCCTCGTCAACCTCGAACCTAATAAATCTAAATTCCGCAACTTCGACAGACCTTGAACTACTCCCTGGTGTTGGGCCCGTGCTGGCAAAACGAATCATCGATTTTCGAAAGACCCACGGCGGATTTCTAACTGTCGAAGGTCTACTAGAAGTCAAAGGCATCGGCGCAAAGACATTCAAAGAAATATCGCAATATGTGACCATCTAACTAAGTGGTAGGGCGTTTACTACCGATCCCGGTCGGGCTTTGGTTGGGCATCATTTCAGTTCTGGTCGTTGTGTTTGGCTCAACTGGTTGGCGCATCTTGTTTGTCTGCATTTTGGCTGCAGCTGGTTCATCAATTTTTACTACGTCGAGGTTGCGTTATCTAACTTTGTTTGCACTGCCATTTCTAGTAATTGGCATCGTGTTGGGGTTGGCGAAAGCTACCTCAATCAGCAACTCGACCATCAACCAACTCATCCAAGAGCAAAGACCGGGCCTTGCCACTTTCGAGCTACGCGCTGACCCCGTCCGATTTCAGGGTAAGTACCAAACCCGTCAATCGGCAGAAGTCACGCTCAAAGAGTTTCAGACGTTTCACGCCGCTTATGAAATGCGAACACCTGGGCGCTTGGTCTTTGAGGGTGAGTCAAACTCAAAACTTGTCATCGGCGAGACGGTGACTGCTCAAGTTGTACTACGCGCCGGCGAACCCATGCGAGGGCGCGCATTCACCGCCTACCCCAAGGGCTCGCTCGCATCAATATCGAAGGCGCCTTGGTGGCAAGTCGCGGCAGCGAATTTAAGGGCAGGCCTTGCTGGTGCAACGAAAGATTTGCCTGCAGATTCTGCTGCCTTGATTCCGGGGCTCACTTTGGGTGACACCTCGCAAGAATCGTCTGAGCTCACAGAGGCTATGCGCGCATCTGGGCTTGCACACCTAACCGCGGTTAGCGGAGCAAACGTGGCAATCGTGGTCGGTGCAGTGGTTTTGCTTTTGCGCGCACTTGGGTTTAGGCGTGCTTGGGCGATCGGAGCCGCGGCTCTAGCTGTCGTCGGGTTTGCAGTGTTGGTTCGATTTGAGCCGAGTGTTTTAAGGGCGAGTGTGATGGCCTTGGTTGGGCTTCTCGCCATTTTTTTGGGTAGACCCAAGATCCCAGGTGTTGCGTTGATTTCGGCTGTGACGTTACTTCTGCTGGTTGACCCATGGCTCGCACTTTCATGGGGATTTGTTTTATCGGTCTCGGCAACCGCCGGCATAGTTTGGTTTGCGCCGGCTCTAGTGACCAGAGCAGAAGCGCGTTGGCCGAGGGCGCCTAAGTACTTAGTGCTCGCTATGGCACTGACGATTTCGGCTCAAGTTGCCACGGCACCATTAGTCGCAGCTTTAGGCAACAACAGCTTGTTAGTTGGGGTGCCCGCGAACCTGTTGGCGATGCCGGTAGTTCCGTTCATCACTTTGTCAGGGTTAGTCATCACGTTTGTCGAGCCAGTTGCTCCGAGCGTGGCTGTGCTGCTAGCGACGTTGACTTCGCCCCTGGCTGAGTGGGTCGGTCTTGTCGCTCGACTAGGTAGTAGATCTTGGTTCGCAGATATTCCTTGGCCAGATGGCACATGGGGCGCTGCAGCGACGTTGGGTGTTATCGGGCTGGTGGGGTTACTGATATTTCTTCTGCGAGAGCGAAGATCGAAACTCGCTCTTTTGGTTGCCTCGGCCATCTTCACCTTCGTTGGGGGTTTGTTTCTTGCCAACAGTCAGGTTTCTTCGACGATATTTTCAAGCTGGCCGCCCCGCGACTGGCAGGTTGTTGCTTGTGACGTCGGCCAAGGTGACGCCTTGGTTTTTCGCTTGACCAAAGACTCAGCAATCGTCTCTGACGTTGGTGCCGACGCAGAGTTGATAACCAATTGCTTGCATCAACTAGGGGTTCTCAAAGTGCCAATGGTTTTACTTACGCATTTTCATTCGGACCATGCAGGTGCCATTGGGGCCTTAGTGCCATTTGACCCGCAGTTAATCGGTGTTACCTCGCTACGGAGCCCGCCTCAGGTCGCGGCACTAGTCACTGCCACAGCACGGGGTGCGCGAGCCCCCGTCCATGTTCTTTCTGCTGGCAATCAATTACAGATTTTTGGCACCAAGATCACCGTCATTTGGCCACCAAGAAAAATCGAGCCAGTCCTTGAGCTATCGCAAGCACCTGAAAACGACGCAAGCCTCGTCTTCTTAGTCGAGCAACAAACCGCACCAGACTCAGCTGTCATTCGAACGCTGGTAACTGGTGATATCGAGTTAGCCGCCCAGGCGCACCTTGCACGTCATTGGCCAGGGCTTCTGGTTGATATCTACAAGGTGCCGCACCATGGGTCGCGTGTTCAAGACGAGCGGATCGCGGGGCTCGTTGGCGCGAGGCACGCGATCATTTCTGTAGGCGCCGAAAATGACTTTGGGCACCCCCAAGCTGTAACTGTCTCTTCACTTGAGCAGGCAGGCATGAGAGTTCACCGCTCCGACTTAAGCGGTGACATAGCTTTTTCATCGCGTGATGGTGAGCTTGTGGTAACGACCCGGCGATAACCTTCGCTCAGCGATGCCTTCAAAAATCCTTTTAACGGTAGGGCCCGAGAGCCACTTGGCAAAAGAAGCAATCGCTGCGTTCACCAAGTTGGCGAGGGCAGCAGCGCCGAACATTGAGGTGATCGAACTGGGCTTGAAGGGCCCGAATGCCTCGATGCGCGTGATTGAAGCGTTATCGCCTTCTTTGTTTGCGGCTGAATCATTGGTTGCTATTACAGACAGAACCTCTAAATCAGCCGCCGATCTCACAAGCATTGGCGCTGATACAGACCTAGCCGATGATGCCAGCGAAGTCTTGGTCGAACTCATGCCCGCCTTACCTGACGAGATTTGGCTGGCTCTTGATCTAGGTACCTCGCGAGGGCACAAGAGCTTGATTGACGCGGCAAGATCGAGTGGCTGCCAAGAAGTCGAGTGTGAACGCCCCAGTGCTAGAACAATCGCCACGTTCATAACCAAAGAGTTTTCGCGACATAAGCGCGCAGCAACACCTGAGGCGATTGAAGCTTTAAGGCTCGCGTTCGGCGAAGATTTGCCATCCCTTGCTAACGCAGTAAGCCAGCTGGTTAGCGATGTGTCTGAAAACCCTGTGACGATTGAATCTGTGCGTCTCTACCACGGCGGCCTTGCAGATTTGCCGTGGTTTAAGGTCAGTGAAGCAGTTTGGTCTGGCTCGCCTGCGCGGGTGATGACGATGGTGCGCGGAGCATTTGATCGTGATTCAACTGCCGCCCTGCCGATGATTGCTGCACTTGCTTCTGATATTCGGCTGATGGCTCGAGTTGCAGGTTTACCTCGAGGAATGAGCGATGCTGAGGCCGGCAAACTTTTGAGCGTGCACCCGTTTCGGGTCAAGAACGCGCGTCAACAGTTGCCTCGGTGGAGCCCTACCGTGTTGGCCGATGCGATTTTGAACTTGGCAGAACTTGACTCTTTAGTCAAAGGTGGCGCAAGTGGGATTGGCTTAGAAGCTACCTCGCGGCAGTATTTAGTTGAGTCAGCTTTTCTTCGAATTGCTGCGGGCCGCGGCTGACATAACAGCCGACTTTCGATTTGCCGCCTGATTCTTATGAATTACCCCGTCGCTTGCCGCTTTGTCCAAAGCCCTTGCAGCAGCTCGCGCTCGCTTTTGAATCTCTGCCACGTCACCACCGGCCACGGCCTCAC
>VGAH01000086.1 GCA_016870945.1 Actinomycetota bacterium
AGCTCGCGGTAAAGGCTTGTTAAAGACGATGCGACTTGGCAGCACGGCAGAGTGGTTAATGCAGTGCCCCACAACGCCACTTCTGATTTCAAAGAATCCGAATTCGGTTAAGAAGATTTTGGTTTGCGTGGACGGGTCACCTCACGCCGAGGCTGCCGTCCAAGTTCTGTCTGCTCTGCCGTTGATCCAGGGGGCAAATGTCACGGTGTTTGGCGTTGTTGAATCAGATGATTCGGTGGTAGACCAAGTGGCGTCTTCGGGTTCTTTGCTTGAGTCGGTCGGGGCCGAAGTCGAAGAAGTGGTGGCTGAACAAGATCCGTTAGTGATGTCTGTTAGCCCACGCATGGCGATCTCAGACCTTTTGCGTGACGAGAACCCAGACCTTGTCGTAATGGGAACCCGTGGAATGACAGGGCTCAAAAAAATGGTGGTGGGTTCGGTGGCTAGTGCAATCACGCACCATGCCGAATGCTCGGTGTTACTGGCGAGAGCGGCTGATTAGCTGGTCTAGTTTGGCTTCGAGGGCGTCTAGGCGCTTGAACAGGTCTTGATTGTCTGCTGGGGTTGTGCTTTTTGTGGTTGGGGCGGCTTCGATGATCGGCGCAGAATCATTCAACCTTTTCTTGCGCTCGCCAGATAAGAAACTAATCACAGATGCTGCTGCTACTGAGGCAAGCGCAACACCAACCACCATCAACCCGATGGCCACTACTCGGCCTGGTTGGGTGACGGGCACAAAGTCGCCATAACCAACTGTTGAGACGGTTTCGAAAGCCCACCAAATTGCGTCGTCGTAGGTCTCGATAGTTGCACCCGGTTGTCCGTATTCGTAATGCACTACTAGCGCAGAGCCCAAAACGATCGAGATGAACAAAACGACGACTGCACCAATTGAGGCCTGAGCGAGCATGCCCGGTCTGTTGCCTGAGAGCACCGAGAACGCATGCACGATGTAGAACAAGCGAAACGGGGGCAAGATCGCACCGAGAAACCCAAACGGGTTTCTAATGATGTAGACGAGTGGGTGGCCTGAGAGAAAGACTCTGATGAAGTAGTCGATTACTAAGGCGAGCCACGCGAGCCAAAAGAACAAGCGCGCGAACGAAAACCCTTCGGGGGTGATGGTGGGAATTAGGTCAATTACCCAAGTGACGAGAAAAATCAAGCTCATAATGAGTGCGAATGGGTTGCCGAAGCGAGAGTAACTTTGCATGCGAGCTGCTTGGGCTGGCGTTAAGACAAGTTCTGGTCTGTGAAATTTATGCAAGGGCATGCGCGGCAAGGCTACCCGTGCCCCCGGCAGGATTCGAACCTGCGCACACGGTTTAGGAAACCGATGCTCTATCCCCTGAGCTACGGGGGCTCAACTAAGTCAATCAAACATTTTCAAGCAGCACGCCAAACTAAGGCACGTGCCCACCATCTTGCGCCGCCTGCTTTGGATAGCGGTTGTCGTTACTGGCTCCGTCAATGTCGCCATGCTCGCCTTTGGGTCACAAGTAACGGGCATCAGCTCTGATGAAGTGGCCCACGTTGAAGATTTATTTGGGCCCCAAAATGTAGCCAACAGAGATCATTTCCATTTTGGCGTGTACGGGGTCTCGTATCAACTGATGAGTCATTTTGCGGCGGTAGCGGTGGCAGGCGAGCCCCTTGGCGACACTACGTATTCGGTTGACGCTTTGTTAACTCGTCACTGGGTCTCAGTTGTGCTTGTAATTACGACAGCTGCCGCGGTTGCAGGAATGGTATTGCTTCTCACGGGCGACAAATTGATAGCCGCTTGGGGCGCAACCACACTACTTGCGGTGCCCGTATTTCTTGGGCACGGGATGTTCAATCCGAAAGATATTCCGGTTGCGTGCGGATATAGCTTGGTGACTTCGGGGTGTGTCTTGTGGCTCAAACGACTGGTCTCTAACCGCGCATCGCAAACTTGGACAGCTTGGACAGTAGTAGGACTTATATCTGTAGGCATTTGGCTAGCGGCTGGAACTCGGTACATCTTTCTTCCAGCATTAGCTGTGTCCGCAATAGTTTCGAGCTTCGTCGCTGGTTCAGGTGTCTTTCGCTTATCGCTTAGGGCCGCTTTCAGTGCCATGTGGGGGCCTCTAGCTGGCTTGGCGGGCGGCTACTTCTTGCTTTATTTGACTAACCCGTGTCTGTTGATGCGGACGGGGGCACCTTTGTGTTCGTTCGCGGAAGTTTTGTCGCGAAGTTGGTCAGGTAGTTCCACCATCGCAGACCCACAGCCTCTATTTTTTCTTGGGGAGCTCTATACGCAGGATTCGAAGCCAGCGTTAGCACTTCCCGTGAATTTGGCGGCGGGGATGCCCCTGGCGTTGCTGGCCTTGATTCTTGCTGGAATCGTTACGGTTTTCGGCCTGCTCTCTCAGCTCACCCGCCGATCACAACAGTCAACGCAGGTTGCATCGGTTGCGCTTGGGATACCTGTGGCACTGCAGGCTTTGCTTATGCCATCACTAACCATCATCTTGAACGCAAGCGTGTATGACATGCAAAGACAACATCTATATGTATACCCAGCACTCACAGTTCTAGCAGCCGTTGGGGTCTATGCCTGGATTCGATATCAAACAAGTTCACTCTTTAAGACTCGACTTGTTAGAGGCCTAGGTGTTTCCCTGATGCTAATTGCTGTCGTCATTCCAACTTATGAGAGCTGGAGACTTTTTCCGTACAACTATGTGTATGTCAACCCTTTAGCTTCAATCAATGGTTACGCGAATAACTGGGAGACTGATTACTGGGGCCTAAGCCTTCGCGAAGCCCTTAGCGAATCTGGTGGCGATACCCCAGCGCTTTTACGAGGTGCGCCAAACAGTATAAATGCCTTTATTCACGGAAGAAACTACATGGAAGCTAAAAAGGTAGTTATGAAAGGCGATGAAAAAGTATTTGCGATTCAAATTAATCGGCCTTCATTTGGATGGTTGTATCCAGTAAAGGGGTGTTTGATGCGTTCAAAGATATCTAGACACTTACGCGGTCACGATATTCCGATGTCCTACCTGTTGGAGTGTGATGAAGAAGAGGTACAAAACTCCAATTGGTTTTGGCTAAGGCCGTGAACATCGGCATTCGGCGTGTTAGTTACGCGGGGTTGTTTGGTACGGCGGCTGTGGTGGGTTTGGCCGCAGCCTCGCTTGGCCCCTTGATTCCGCTGATTCGAGCCAAATACGAGATCTCGATAACCGCAGCCGGGCTTACGTTTTTGGTTTTCAACTCTGCCGGCCTAATCGGGGCCATAACAGCACTGTTCTTCGTTGCACGCGTGCCGGCGAAAATCGGCCTCGCAACCGCGTTGACCATTTTGGCCCTTGGATTTCTCGGCATCGGGTGGTCACCCACCTACCTGACATTTCTGGGTGCCATTGCATTTACCGGCGTTGGCTTCGGATACCTCGATGTCGCCATCAATCAAGTTGTTGGGCTAGGCGGTGATGACAAGCGCGCAACCATGCTCTTGGTAATGAACTCACTCTTCGGCGTCGGTGCGATCTTTGGCCCGTTGGTAATTGGCGGTGCTGGGCTAGCAGGTCTACCGATTGTGCTTTCAGTCGTGGCTCTGTTGACGGCCTCTTTGGTGGCACCGATTTCACGCTTGCGTGGTTATGTACGCACAGATGCAACATTGCCGCCGACCAATTCGCTTCAGCGCAAGATTTTGGCTCTCGTTGCAGTCGGGTACTTCTTCTACATAGGTGTCGAAGCAGGTGCTGCGGGTTGGCTTAGCACCCACTTGATTGCCGTGGGTTGGGGAATTCAAGAGGCTGCCGTTTCGACTGCCGCGTTTTGGGTTGCGTTCACCATTGGCCGCATTGCGGCAGTGCCGTTCACGCGCTACTTCAGTGCGCCAACTTTGACGGTGGGGGCGATGGTGCTTACCGCACTTGCCATGTTGGTCGCTATTACACCTAATTTCATGTTCATTGG